>CAUYXS010000088.1:0-5685 GCA_963577205.1 Dehalococcoidia bacterium
ATCGTGGTGGTCGC
The DNA here is from genome assembly GCA_963577205.1 of Dehalococcoidia bacterium. Lineage (GTDB taxonomy): Bacteria > Chloroflexota > Dehalococcoidia > Lucifugimonadales > Australimonadaceae > CAUYXS01. The sequence goes on from CAUYXS010000088.1 coordinate 15, forward strand.
CATCAGCCTGATTCTGATTAACCAGGTGTTTCGCTCCTGGCAGACCATGCTAGTGTTGGGCCTGTTCACAGAGCAGAAGCGGTTGCTGACCCCGCCGCCGGAGTTCGCGGAGCAGGTGAGCAAGTACCGGCGGAAGCGCACTTCGTAGCGGGCGGATTAGGACAGGTCACATGCCCCAAGACTTTGAGCCCCGGTTGAAGCTAAAACTACCTGACACCGCCCTCTATGGCGGTGGCGTCATTCAGTTGCGAGGTGGTCTTCCTCGTCACCACGGCCTGTCCCATTCGTTGAAGGGAGCTTGAGGGTTTGAGTCAATGTTGTGAGTCCTCTGTCGGAGGCGACTAGGCCCCCGTTCAGCGGGTTCGGCACTTCTGGCAGGTTGTCGATGGTGGTGCGCCCCCTAGCGCAAGCAAACGAGAAGGGCCCCTGCAGCTGCGGGGGCCCTTCTCGTTTGCTTGGATCTGTCTGAAGCCGCCAGGTAGGCGCCCGAATCAACACCGCCTAGTAGGGCAAGCCTGTCTCCTCACGCGTGCGGGTTAGTGTGTCGATCGCTGCATGGACCAGCACCTTGGCGGAGTTGACCAGGTGGGGTGCGTAGGCCCCTGACATCGTGAACCCGCGCTGGAGGTCGGCCGGCAGTTCGGGGTTGGGCGGAGCGCCAGAGATACGAGCTGTCGGTATGCCCCACGTGCGCAGAATTCCAGCCTCCGTTTGTCCCGCCCCACGCCCCACGTATTCGTCGCTGGTGTCACCTTCAATGGCCTGGGCCGCGCGGATCGCTGATTGGATGATCCAGTTGTGCGGGTCGGTCCTGCCCCCGGGCATGGCTACGTACATTTCCCACTCGGCACTCATACCGGGGTTTGCCTTGACGATGCGCTCCATCACGCCGTCGAACCAATACTTGACCTCCATCGGAGCGGTCCACGGGGCGGGCCGAATGTCCAAGAAAATCTCAGAGATCGCTGGTGACCAGTTGGGCTTGCTAGGGGCGCCCGCATTCAGTGCGTTCGCCGCCATGGCCGGGCGGAAGCTGCCTGCCTTGTACTCCTGTCGGTATTCCTCCGCCGCGGCGTCTAGCCCCATGATGATGCGGGCCGTATCGGTCAGCACCCGATAGGGCCGGTCGGTGCGGCTCTCCGTGGCCATGTAGTCGGGGTCTCCCGTGACGCGGACTCTGAAATAGCACATGCCCGGCTCTTCCCACGAGACATGGTAGCCAGGCTTATGAAACAGCGCGTAGTCACCGGTGATTCCGTTCACCAGTGAATGGACGAGTCCCTGGCACAGGCCAATGTTCTTGCGCGGCTCGTTTGCAGGGGACAACGACGGAGCGCCTCCGGCGAGGGTCGCCGCCAGCAGCGTGCCCTTGAGGGGCACCTCCGCGCGCTGGAGCGCCTCGACGGCCATCATGATGGACGTCGCCATGCCCTTGTCATTGTTCGATCCCAGGCCAATGATGGTCTGTCCCTCGACCACCGCCGGACGCATGTTGTCGCGGCGCATGGGATCGCCCCACTGCAGGCCGTCCTCTTCGATGTTGCCGGTCCAATGGGTGTCGATGGGGCAGTTGACCAGAAGCGTTGGGCCGGAGCCGTCACCCGCGAGCCGTGCGATGGCGTTGCCTTGGTTTTCGTCCATCTGCTGGTACGTGGCGTCGATGCCGAAGCGCTTCCAGTAGTCGACGACGTAGTTGTTGACCTCTCGCTCATAGCCTGTGGGGCTGTAAATGTTCACTAGGTCAACGTCGATGTTGATGGCCTTTTGGGCGTCGATGAAGGACCACGCCTTGTCGATCCACCCGCGCTGTTGGTCGGACAGTGGGACCTTGTCGACTTTGACCGTCGTGGGTGCCTGGGACGGGTCGTCAAGGTATGCGTGGTGCTGGGAGGCCAATTGCGAGGCGGTCTTGCCTCGCGTGCTGATACTCATCTGGACAACTCCTCCGGCCGGTAGTTGCTCGCACGGAGCGCCCGCATTCTCAAGTAACATGCCGGTTCGGCCCTGTCAGCAGGCTTGTCCGGCCTGGCTTGGCCTGGCTTGGCTTGATGGGTATGGTCGCCCCGGGTCGGAGCCCCGCAGTACGGGAGTCGTATTTGCTGTTCTCGAAGGTCTTGGTAGCGCTGGACGGTTCGCTGACGGCAGAGGCTGTGCTCGGCTTTCTGTCGACTGTCGTCGACTCCGGCCCGCCGGACGAGGTCGTCCTTCTCACCGTCGTGGAGAGCGCGAACGATGCCAGCTTCCAGTCTGCGCAAGCCTACCTAGAGCGGACCGTCAAAGACCTTGACGGCTGGTGGAAGCGCACGGGCGTGCCCGTGCCGCTGCTGCACACCCAGGCGGTCGGCGTCGACCTGGCCGAACCAGGGAAGCCACCGAGCAAGCGCCACGTTGCCCAGGTCGTCACTGACATAGCGGACGGGGCAGGCGTAGACCTCATCGCCCTCACCAGCAACGGGTGGTCCGGGAGCGACCGCTGGCTTCTGGGCCCAGTCGCGGAGCGCGTCCTGCAGATGGCTGAGACGTCGGTGCTGCTCATTCGGGCCGACGACTACCACCAGGTGGTGCCGGTGGACATCCAGCACATCCTCGTGCCGCTGGACGGCTCAGAGCTGGCCGAGGAGGCGTTGTCCTACGCGGGCGCCATTGCGGCGCGGGTCAAGGCCGCCGAAGCTCGCCTCATCCACGTTCGGCCGCCTCGAGAGGGCGCCGCGAGCGGGATCATGCGCCCCACCTACGACTTCCGCAGCTTTCCGCGGGGAGAGGAAGGCCGCTACCTTGCGGAAGTGGCCAAGCGGTTGGAGACCAAGCGCACGCATGCGGCCACGGCCGTCAGGGACGGTGATCCTGGCCCTCAGATCAGTGCAGAGGCACGGGAGAGCGGTGCGCACCTGATCGTGATGGCGTCGCACGGACGAGGCGGAGCCCAGGCAAGGCCCTATGGCAAAGTGGCTGACGACGTACTCCACGAAGCCCCGGTGCCGGTGCTGATGATCCACACAGGTCTAGCCTAGACCTCGACGTACTCCTCCAGCGCATCGAAGCGAGGCTCCAGCCCAAGGCCTGGTGCTTCGGTGAGCGTGGTCGCGCCGCCGTGAGGGCCTGGCGGATCCTTATAGATCATCTCGCCTGCCTTCCACATCGGGTAATGGAACTCGACGCGCCAGCCATTCGCCATCGCGGCCTGCAGGTGCATGTTGTGGTGCGGCCAGCCGCCGCCGTTAGCGATGACTAGGTTGAACGCCTGCGCCATCGCGGCGACCTTCACGCCCTCCGTGTACCCACCACAATAGACGACGTTGGGCTGGAGGATGTCGACGGCGCCGTTAACCAGCAGCTCGCGGTAGCGGAACCGGTGGCCTTCGTTCTGCCCGGCCGAGATGGGGACGCTTGTGCGCATGCGCAGATCGTGGAGCAGCCGGGCGTCGTTTCCGTAGACAGGCTCCTCGAACCACTCGCAGTTGTACTCCTCCACCGCCTTGGCGAGCTTCAGTGCGTTCTGGAAGTTGAACAAGTAGTTGGCGTCCATGGCGAGCTGCACGTCAGGGCCGACTGCCTCGCGCACAGCGATGAAGCGCTTGGCGTCCGCGAGCGGATCCTCCGCTCCGCGGCCAGCGGCGGCCCGTTCGTGGTTGATGCCCACGACCATTTTCAGCTTGTCTTCGCCCTGAGCTACGAAGCTCTTTGCCACCTCAACGAGTTGTTCAGTGTCGTATTCCAGCAAACCGAACGTGATGTAAGCGGGCACGGTCTTCTGCGCCGCACCGAGGAGCCGCCAGACTGGCTGCCCGAGCCACTTGCCCTTGATGTCCCACAGGGCGATGTCCACCGCGCTGACTCCGGAGCTCCATGTGCCCGTCTGCGAGCGCGGGTTCAACTCGACGTACAACTGGTGCCAGATGCGCTCCGTTTCAGCCGGGTCCTGGCCGACGATCTTCGGCCCGATCTCGCGGTTAATGAACTCGCAAACCGCGAAGCGCTGGATGGGACCGGTGAGGCCATACCCGGTGATGCCCTCGTCCGTTTCGATGGTGACGAACACCAAGGGGCGCGAGATGGTCTCGTCCAGCAGAGGGACAGGCACCGGGACGTTGTGGACTGTGGCGTGGACGCGGGTGATTTTCATCGAGGCTCCCTCTCGTACGCAGCGCCCGCCACAAGGGCGGACGCTGCGTCAAGCAATAGGTCTGTCAGCCGGACGTTAGCCGATGAAGTCGGTGACCAGCTTGACCATGAGGTCGGGCTGCTCCCAATGCACGTTGTGCGTGGCACCAGGGACCAACTCGAACTTCGAGTTGGGCGCAACCCACGGCTTCGAGCTCTTGCCGGGGTTGTGGCCAGTGGACTCCCATTCTTCGGTCCACGTCGGGGACGGCTCCATGCCCTCGGATTCGCCCCAGATAAACAGGACGGGCATCTTGAGGTGGGGCATGCGGCGCTGGAGCAAGTACGACTTGCGTGTGTCCGGGTTCGCCATCTGGGCGACCAGCGGGCGCAGGCCGTCGACGGCACCGGGCCTTTCGGCGTAGGTGATCATCTGCTCGGCCATTTCTTGGGCCAGCGCTTCCGTGAACTTCGAGCCCTCGTAGACGCTGTTCATGTTCGCGGCCTTGGCGCTCTCAACCGACGGCGGCTGGTAACCGGAAACCGACGCCACGGGCGTGACATTCATGCCCGCCGTGCCGATACCGATGAGGTTGTCCACCCGGTCAGGGCTCTCGTAGGCGAGGATGCCGCCGAACCACGGACCGGCGCTGTGGCCGACTACGCTCGCGTGGGCGATGCCCTTCTTGTCCATGAACTCGCGGATGCCATCGACAATGACATCGAAGGTCGGGCCGTTGCCCAGTACGCGGTCACTGTTGCCGAAGCCCAAGTAGTCGAGGGCAACGACGTGGTACTTGGCAGCGAGTGGCTCGAACATGAACTGGAACGTGCTGGCGGACGTGTAGACGCCCATGCCGTGAAGCAGAAGAACATCCTTGCCAGAGCCGGCCTCAAGGTAACGGACCTTGCCCTGCGTCAGTTGCTCATACTTCTCGTACTTATCCAGGTTGGGCAGTGGCATTTCCCCTCCAATATCGAGGCAAGCTTAAGTTATGGTGCCGCCTCAGTTTCCGGCACCATACAACTAGCGCTGGGGGGGCCGCAAACGACCCCCGATTGGCACGATTTGTGGCCGAGCGCGCGCCGTGCTCTTCGCTAGCCGCCGGCGGACGAACGGACTGTCATCGTCTCGAAAATGATGGCGTGGACGTCGGTCTCGCCGGTGTTCGATACGGAGCCGGTCCACGGCTCATAGACGATCGCCTCGCCGTCGGCCGGGGCGAGTTCGCGCGGGTCGCCGTCACGCACGTTCAGGCGCAGCTTGCCGCCCTTGAGAAAGTAGATCAGCGACTCCTGGTGGGAGTGCAGTGTGTCCTTTTCGCCCGCAGGCAAATGCATCTCGATCATGCGACGGTTACCGTCCCACAACAGGAGCTTGTAGTTGTTCGTGGAAGATTCCAGTGGGTCGATGTATGGCCGCCGCATGCTCACCTTTTGACTCCAAATCGGATTAAGTCGTCGGACGTGGCCCCAGGCCAGAGGCCTGCCGAGGTTAAGGCACCCAGCCGGGGGCCGTCAAAAGCGGCGAGTGACGGCCCCCTATGCCGAGGCTGCTTCCGGGTACCAC
>CAUYXS010000089.1:0-5673 GCA_963577205.1 Dehalococcoidia bacterium
TCCCACTTGGTCACGGTCAACGACTACCTCGCGCGACGCGACACCCGCTGGATGGGCGCCGTTTATCACGCCTTGGGGTTCAGTATTGGCTGTCTTCAGCACGATGCATCGTTTCTGTACGAGCCAGGTACAGAAGCGTCTGCGCCGGGGCTCGATGACCTGCGTCTCGTGCCGCGAAAGGACGCCTACGCCGCTGACATTACCTACGGCACGAACAATGAATTCGGCTTCGACTACCTGCGCGACAACATGTCGCCGACGCTGGACCGGCAAGTACAGCGCCGGCTGAACTACGCCATCGTTGACGAGGTGGACAACATCCTCATCGACGAGGCGCGGACACCGCTGATCATCAGCGGCCCGGCGGCGCAGTCGGACCAGCGCTACGAGCAAATGGCGCGCGTGGTACCGAGATTGAATGAGGACGAGGACTTCAAGATCGAAGCCAAGGAGCGCCAGGCCATCCTCACGGAGGATGGTATTGAGAAACTGGAGCGCCTGCTCAACGTCCCGAACCTCTACGACCCGGCGAACTTCACGCTTACCCACTTCGTTGAGAATGCGCTCCGTGCTGAGTTCATCTACCAGCGGGACCGCGAGTACGTCGTGCAGAACGGTGAGGTCATCATCGTTGACGAGCACACCGGACGGCTCATGCCTGGCCGCCGTTACTCGGACGGCCTTCACCAGGCCATGGAGGCGAAGGAGCGCGTCGAGATACAGCGCGAGACGATCACCTACGCGACCATCACACTGCAGAACTACTTCCGCATGTATCCGAAGTTGGCTGGCATGACCGGTACGGCGCTCACCGAAGCGGAGGAGCTCACCAAGGTTTATGGCTTGGAAGTGGTGGCCGTCCCAACCAACAAACCTCTGGTCCGCGAGGACCTGCCTGACCTGATCTACAAGAGTGGGTCGCGCAAGTTCGAGTCGGTCGCTGACACTATCGCTGCGCTTCACGCCGAGGACCGGCCGGTGCTCGTGGGCACGGTCTCCATTGAGCGCTCCGAGCAGCTCAGCGAGTTGTTGCGGCGCCGTGGCGTGGCCCACGAGGTGCTGAACGCTAAGAACCACGAGCGCGAAGCACAGATCATCGCGCAGGCCGGCCGCCCTGGTGCAGTGACGGTCTCCACCAGCATGGCTGGCCGTGGAACCGACATCATCCTAGGCGGAGACCCCTCGACGTTCGACTCGCCTGAGGAGTGGAACCGGAACCACGAGCGAGTGATCGGGCAGGGCGGCCTGTACGTCATCGGCACGGAGCGCCACGACTCACGCCGGATCGACAACCAGATCCGCGGGCGCTCCGGACGCCAGGGCGACCCGGGGACGACCCGCTTCTACGGCTCGCTGGAGGACGACATCATGAAGCGCTTCGGCGGCGGCGCCGTCGGCCGCATCGTCAACCGGACATTGCCGGATGACGTGCCGCTGGAGAGCGGGCTGTTGACCAAGACCATGGAGATGACGCAATCGAAGGTTGAGGCCTACTACTTCGATATACGCAAACACCTTGTCGAGTACGACGATGTGGTGAACACGCAGCGAGGCGTTATCTACGCCGAGCGCCAGAAAGTGCTCGACGGAGGGGACGTCAAAGGGTCGATCCAAGAGATGATCGGCGAGGAGATCTCGGGGTTGGTCCGCAGCCACCTTGTTGGTGACCCCAACGACTGGGACGTCGAAGTGCTGCTGGCAGAAGTGGGTACGATCTTCTCGATGCCGGATTGGCTGAACGAGAACTACGTGCTCAGCCATGGAGCCGAGGAGGTTGAGGACGAGCTGCTCGGTGTCGTCGAGGAGCTCTACGATGGGCGAGAGCAGACTTTCAGTGAGGAGATCATGCGAGCGCTCGAGCGTGCGGTGCTGCTTCAGACGACAGACCGCTTGTGGGTCCAGCACCTGACACAGATGTCCTCGCTTCGCGAGGGCATCGGCCTCCACGCCTACGGCCAGCGCGACCCATTGGTGATGTATAAGAAGGAAGGGCGCGAGCAGTTCGACGGGTTGCGCGAGCGGCTTCGCCACGACATCGTCCACACAATGTTTCACGTTGCCCCGGCTGGGCAGGAGGCGGCGATTGCCAAGCCGGGCTCGGACAACGAAAAGGCTTCCGGCAGGGGCGCGCCCAGGAAGGCCATCGGCATCCGGACCAACAAACCGGAGACCGTCGTATCCGCCATGGCAGGCAACGCCAACGCCCAGCCGGCTGGCGGTCCCAAGCTCGGCCGCAATGAGCCCTGCTGGTGCGGCAACGGCAAAAAGTACAAGCGTTGCCACGGGGCTGCGGCCTAGCATGGCTGCGCACGTCACGGCGTCCGTTCTGGACCTCGCCGGCGCCGCTCCGCCCAGTGTCGGCTCCGAACCCCTCGCGCTGAACGACGCAAGCTTCAGGGCCACCGAGGCCATCGCCCGCTGGAAGTACGAGATCGCCGATGGCCAGCCGTGGAGCAATGCACTGCTTCGCGCAGTCGGTGCTTGGCCCTTGGCAGATGAAGTCCATGAGGGCCGAGAGTTCACTTACCTCATCGCTGGCGAGGCCTTCGACTGGCTACTGCTGGCCGAGCGGTTGATGCTAGAGGCTGGCGATGCGGTGCCCCGCGAAGAGCAGTCGGCGCTGCTGTTCCATGGTCAGTTGCCCGATGGGCTGAGCGACGCGCGCTTTCAGGAGGCTCTTGGCGTCGCCAAGTACCGGGCACACCTCAACTTCTTCTACGGCGTCGTCGTCGAGGAGGCGCTGTGGCATGCAATCGAGTGCGAGGTGCTTAAGCAACGCACCGTACGAGGGCTGGCCCACAGCAACGGTGTCGACGACATGGTTGCCGAGAAACTCTACGGCTGTCGGTACCAGACACTGCTGGGCGGTTTCCACCGTGACCAGGGCCGCAGGCCGAGAATCAAGCATCGCTTGAGTGACTGGAAGGCATTCACCTATTGGTGCTTCCAGCGACGGCTGGCGTCGTCCGACAGGACACGCACCGCCAGCGACACCCAGAAAGGACTGGCCATGCTTCGCGAGATCGCTAGCGCATAAGCGCTCGCTGGCATGGCCTGGCTACAGCCAGCGCGGAACGCGACCGCAGTACCTTCGGTACCGCCGCCTAGAGTGCTTTTCGAGGTACGATTCCTCAGGCTTGATGACCAGCCGCAGCACTGGCTGGAGTGCCAGCGCGGGCCAGTGCGCGTTCACCACCATAGCCGTGCCCGTATGCCTCAGCGCGTACACAGGTAGCTGAAGTTGCGGATGAGAGCGTAAGGACCTGCTTCAACGATGGCCGCCACTGCGTCGTGCCGGTTTGGGCTCGTGTCCGCCCGTCGCATGGGCGAGACGAATCACGCAACGAGGCCGCTGCCCGCATAGGGCACGATACCCATGCGACGGGCCCAGCGGGAGGCGGATGACCCGTTGTACTGCGAGCCCGGCCGCGACTCCCCCGGCGGCTACCAGCTGAAACGTCTGAGCGCTCCGCCTGAACGACGGCAGGTTCCGGCCGTGCTGCGCGATGGTCGCGAGCCCGGTCCCTGCTCGGCTTGAGTCTGCCGAGGCCTGCCTTGAGCGAAACCGAAAAGGGCGCGAGCGCTACTCGCGCTCATTTGCCTGCCCGAGCAGGCATGTTGGCATGCTACTGTCCCCGTCCATCCGCCCCCGCGATGCTGCTGGATGGAGCTACGCCGGGCGCTAGCCGCGGCGGTACAGGGCCAGCGCGCGGCGCTCGATTTGGTCCGCGCCGATGTGGGACTCGATGGCGTCGTAGAACTCGATATCCCACTCGCTGAGGAAGGTAATGGCGGTACCCGGACGGCCCATGCGGGCCGTCCTCCCGATCCGATGCACGTACTCCTCTACGGACTCGGGAATGTCGTAGTTGATGACGTTCTCGACCGTCGGTACGTCGATCCCTCTGGCTGTGAGGTTGGTGGAGACCAACAGCTTCGCCTCGCCGGAGCGGAACCGGCCCATCACGGCGTTGCGCTCGCCCTGTGGCATGCCCCCGTGGATGCCCTCGATGGAGTGCCCTTTGCGCCGGAGTATCCGCACGACGCGGTCGACGGCGATCTGGGTGCGGCAGAAAATGAGCGACTGCTCACCGGAATGAGTCTGAATTACCTCTGCCAGCGCCTCCGGCTTGTCCTGGTTGGCGACCTCGTAGCAAACCTGCTCTACCTCATTGACGGGCCTAGTCTCTTCGCCCGCCAACAGCCACTCGGGGTCATGGAGATAGGAATGGGCCAGTCGCTTTATGGGCGCAGGCACCGTGGCCGAGAACATGGCGGTGAGCCGATCGCGGGGCGTGAGGCGAAGGATGCGCCGGATGTCGGGAAGGAAACCGATGTCCAGCATCTGGTCCGCCTCGTCTAGCACGAGAACGCGTACACCGCCGAGGTTGAGCGTGCCGCGCCCCAGATGGTCGAGGATCCTGCCCGGCGTGCCGACGACGATCTGGGCGCCGCGCTCCAGCGCGCGTACCTGCGACCCAAGGGGAGCGCCGCCGTAGACGGCCACGACCTCGATGTGCGAGTACTTCGCGATGCGAGCGATCTCGTCGCTGACCTGCTGGGCGAGTTCGCGGGTCGGTACCAGTACGAGCGCTTGGACACTGAGCTTGTCCCCGTCCACGATGTTTACGATGGGCACGCCGAACCCGGCCGTCTTGCCGGTGCCTGTCTGGGCCTGGCCGACGACGTCGCGTCCTTCGATCATGGGCCGTGTAACGAGCGCCTGAATGGGCGTCGGCTGTGTGTAACCCATCTCACTGAGCGCGTGGGCGACGGCCGCTGAGACTTCGATGTCACCGAAAAATCCTGTGCCGGTGAATACCTGCGCTGCTGGTGCTTCGGGCGCGGGCGGCCTCACCGGGCGTTGCCGTTGTGGTGTGCGCGGGGCTTCCGTGCGCGGGGCCGGCGGTCGAGGTGCGCGCTCCTGGGCCGGAGCGACTTGCGGATTAGCCTCGGTGTTTCGCACCTCGGAGGTCGCCCCGTCGGGCTTGCGGCGCCGACGTCGGCGCCGGCGTGTGCCTGGGGCCGCGTCGGACTGCTGGCCCGCGGCCAGCGGCTGCCGTTGCCCGGACCTGTTCGCCTGCGCGGGGGGGTCAGAAGAAGGCGGTGGGTCAGACTTGGGAGGAGTAGCCGGTTCTCGGCTGCGAAGGCGGTCGACGAATTTACGAAGCATGTAGCAGCTAGTCTACCGCGTCTCTCACCAAACGCGGCGGAATTTCGCCGCTGAAGTGACGAAATGGCATATGGCTAAGGCAACACCACAGCCGCAGGCAGGCCTCGTTGGCCGCTAGCGCTGGGGTACGCTGCTTCATTTGGCCTTCGACAAGCGCAGGATGGCGTGCACGCAAACGGCCTGCGGGGGCCGCGATGGCTTGCCGAAGATGAGGTATGTGGCGGGCCTGGCGGCCCTCGCTGCGCGCTACCCCGCCGAATAGCCCCCGAGAGCTCAAGGAAACCTAGGCCTCTGCCTTGCGTACACTTCGTTCATCCTGACGAAGTGTACGGCTGACTTGATTCACGGAGCCTATGCAGGCTCTTGCACATGCAAGAGTAGGTTGCCCCTCGCGGAGCGCCTGTCCTGAGCGAAACCAAAGGGCCCCGTGGCGCTTTGCCCGGCAAATCAGACTAGGAGGCCAACTCGGCCAGGAGTTCGTGCAACCGGGCTTGGCGTGC
>CAUYXS010000090.1:0-5583 GCA_963577205.1 Dehalococcoidia bacterium
GGGATGATCTACCGCGGCGAGTCCTTCGGTGCCCTAGCTGAAGCCTTCGGGGAGGTCGTGTTCAACACCTCGATGACCGGCTACCAGGAAATGCTGACGGACCCGTCATACGCGGGCCAGATCGTCGTGCCCACCTATCCGCTCCAGGGCAACTACGGCATCAACGGCGAGGACGCGGAGTCCCGGCGCATCCAGGTTGCCGCCTTCGCCGTCCGCGACCAGACGCCGACACCCAGTCATTACGACAGCGAACGCACGCTCGCCGAATACCTCACGGAAGAGGGCGTGGCCGGCATCACAGGCATCGACACGCGCGCCGTGACGCGGCGCATCCGCGCACAGGGCGTCATGATGGGAGCCGTCACCTGCGGCGACCCCGAGGCGGCGCTCGAACGTCTGCGGGCGATGCCTGGGTACGACAGCATCAACTTCGTCGAGCGCGTCACGGTCGCCAAGCACTTCGAATGGCCCTTTGACTTCGCGCAGGGTGAGCGTCCATCAAGGCGCATCGCCGTCGTCGACTGCGGCGTGAAGTACAACATCCTGCGTGAGCTGGCCAGCCGCGGCGCTCAGGTCGGGGTGCTGCCCGCGACGGCCACGGCCAACGACGTGCTCGCGCTGCGCCCCGACGGAGTGGTCTTCTCGCCAGGCCCCGGTGACCCGGTCCACAACGAGACGGCGGTAGAGACGGCGCGCAGCCTGATCGGGCATGTACCCATTCTCGGCATCTGCCTTGGGCATCAAGTGGTGGCCCGCGCTCTCGGGGCGACGACCTACAAGCTGAAGTTCGGCCACCGCGGCGGCAACCATCCGGTGCAAGACTTGGCAACCGGCCGTGTCCAGATTACGGCGCAGAACCACGGCTACGCCGTCGACGCCGATTCGCTACCGCCGACGCTAGAGGTCTCGCACCTGAACCTCAACGACGGCACTATCGAGGGCCTACGCCACCGCGAGGCGCCCGTGATTACTATCCAATACCACTCTGAGGCATCGCCGGGCCCGCTGGACAGCGAGTACATCTTCGATGAGTTCCTCGCGATGTTCTCCCTCGAAAGGCCAGCCGCGGGTGGGTAGCGAGGCGTAGTCACGCCGGAAATATGATGAACCTACTCACGCTTCTAAAGGCTTCACGAGACCTGTGGCCCTTGTTGGACCAATTGCGGTTCGCCATTGAGAATCGCGTGGCGAACCCTCGACAAGCCGCCCTGCTGAAGGAGTATGAGTTGTGCCAGCAGGAGGCAGCGGCCACTGCAAACTGGCTCTGGGCGAGCACAACAATCTTCATCGCCGCGTGGCTATTGGGGCTGGCGTACGTAGCCGTAAACGTCGATCGTCTGTCCTTTGATCTCAGGTACGCGGCAGCGTTCGCGACATTTGCCCAGATCATTTGGATGGCATTCGCGGAGCGTTCATTCTCGGTACGGCACCGGCTCTTCGTTCGGCAACGCCAAATCGAGCAGCAGCTCGGCCTTCTCAAAAGCATCGGGATCTACGCTGCCGATAGCGGGCATAAAGGGATAGAGCATTACCGGTCGCGGCTGGAGTCATCTCATTTCGACGAGCTTTCCGAGTACGTCGCTGAGGCTCGACGCACCGAACACTTGAGATGGGGTTGGCTTAGGGAATGGCCGCTGTTGCCGGCCCGGGTGGTCCAAGGAATCTTCGCGCACCCAACCGTAAGGCTTGGTCGAGCCGGAAGGTCATCGTTGTACGCCCTCTCATGGCTTACCGCCGGGGCGTGGTGGGCGCTGTGGTGGCTGACATGAACGCACCGCAACCCAAACCCTCAAAGGTCCTCGTCATCGGGTCGGGGCCCATCGTCATCGGCCAAGCGGCCGAGTTCGACTACGCCGGCACTCAGGCGTGCAAGGCCCTCCGCGAGGAGGGCGTAACGACGGTGCTAGTTAACTCCAACCCAGCGACCATCATGACAGACGCCGACGTCGCCGACCGCGTCTACGTCGAACCTCTGACCGTTGACATGCTCGAGCGCATCATCGACATCGAGCGCCCCGACGGGCTCCTCCCGACACTCGGTGGCCAGACGGGACTGAACCTGGCGGTCGCCCTTGCCGACGCAGGAGTACTGGACCGCTACAACGTGCGCCTGCTCGGCACCCCGCTCGACACCATTCGCAAAGCCGAGGACCGCGATCTGTTTCGTGAGCTGCTGCGCTCGCTCGGTGAGCCAGTCCCACCCAGCGAAACAGTGACGACGGTCGAAGCGGCGCTCGCTGCCGCTGAGCAGATCGGCCTGCCGGTCGCGATACGCCCCGCCTACACGCTCGGCGGCACCGGGGGTGGCTTCGCGACCACCATGGCGGAGCTCACCGAGGTCGCGCGCAGCGGCATCGCGGCCAGCCCCATCGACCAGGTGCTCATCGAGAAGTCGTTGCTCGGCTGGAAGGAAATCGAGTACGAGGTGATGCGGGACGCGGCGGACACTTGCATCACTATCTGCAACATGGAAAACCTGGACCCCATGGGGGTCCACACTGGCGACAGCATCGTTGTTGCGCCCAGTCAGACACTGTCCGACAAGGAGTACCAGATGCTCCGCTCGGCCAGCCTACGGATCATCAGGGCGCTAGGTATCGAAGGCGGGTGCAACGTCCAGTACGCGCTCGCCCCCCACCCTATCGTCGGCGCGACGCTGCCCGGAGGCGCCCCTGCACCTCTCTCCTACTACGTCATCGAGGTCAATCCGCGGGTGAGCCGGTCGTCCGCGCTGGCCTCGAAGGCGACGGGCTACCCCATCGCCCGCGTCGCCGCGAAGATCGCCGCCGGGCGCCGGCTGGACGACATTCCCAACGCAGTCACCCAGCGGACTACAGCGGCGTTCGAGCCGGCCCTCGACTACTGCGTGGTGAAGATTCCGCGCTGGCCTTTCGACAAGTTCCCTGGCGGAAACCGCAGCGTCGGCACACAAATGAAGGCAACCGGCGAGGTCATGGCCATCGACCGCGGGTTCGAGGCCGCCATGCAAAAGGCTGTACGCGCCTTAGAGATTGGGGGGCATACGCTCTTGTGGGAAGACTCAGCCTGGTCCGGCGTCGATGGAATGGACTTGCCGGTGGGCCCGCACGACCAGCGACTGTGGGCGCTGATGGCCGCGCTTCGCCGCGGGGTCGACGTGGCCGCTCTCGCCAAGGCCAGCCACGTCGACCCGTGGTTCCTGTCCGGGCTCAAGCGCATCGTCGGCATGGAAAAACGCCTGCTTGACGAGGAGCTATCGCCCGGCCTATTGCGCGCGGCCAAACGCCTCGGCTTCCCGGACGATGTCGTCGGCACGCTCGCCGACCGGCTGGGCGAGCAGGTGCGCGAGCTGCGGGCCGAATGGGGCATCCGCCCGGTGTACAAAATGGTCGACACTTGCGCGGCCGAGTTTGAGGCGGCGACTCCTTACTTCTACTCGTGCTACGACGAGGAGAACGAGGCTCCCCCGTTGCTGGGCCCGCGCGCGCTGGTCATCGGCAGCGGCCCAATTCGCATCGGCCAAGGCATCGAGTTCGACTACTGCTCGGTCCACGCCGCATGGGCGCTGCACGAAGCGGGCGTGAGTTCGATCATGATCAACTCGAACCCCGAGACCGTGTCGACAGACTTCGACACCTCAGACCGACTGTACTTCGAACCACTGGACAACGAGAGCGTGCGCGACGTGCTCGAAAACGAGGCGCACAAGGGCATGCCCAACCCGGACCCGAAAGCCGTGCTGGAGAAGGCCGGTACCGGCAGCGTCGGCCCAACGCGTGGAGAGTACCCGCCATCTGTTGTCCAATTCGGTGGGCAGACCGCGATCAACCTCAGCCAGTCGCTGAGCAGAGCGGGGCTGTCGCTGCTGGGATCATCCGCCGACGCCATCGACATTGCCTCCGATCGTAAGCGCTTCGGGGAGCTGATGGAGCGCATCGGTGTACCCCAGCCGCCCGGTGCCACGGTCACGACGCTGGAGGAGGGGCTGAGCGTCGCGCAGCGCCTCGAGTTCCCGCTGCTGGTGCGGCCCTCCTATGTCCTCGGCGGGCGCGCAATGGAGATCGTGGACAACGAGAACCAGTTGATGAACTACCTGCGCATCGCGGTCGGCGCGGGCGGCGTGGGCGGCGGAAACCCGATCCTCATCGACAAGTACTTCGAGGGGCGCGAAGTGGAGGTCGACGCCGTCTGCGACGGAGATCGCGTCGTCATCCCCGGCGTCATGGAACACATCGAGCGGGCCGGTGTGCACTCCGGCGATTCCATGGCCATATACCCGGCGGTGGGCCTGACGGAGACCGAAGTCGACAAGCTGGTGGACTACACCACGCGGATCGGCCTGCGCATAGGAATCCGCGGGCTGATGAACATCCAGTTCGTCATCATGGACCAGGGCTCTTCAGGTGCCGAGGCTTATGTCATCGAGGTGAACCCGCGGGCCAGCCGCACCATCCCTTTCATCTCCAAGGTGACCGATGTACCAATGGTCAAACTGGCCACCGGCGTCATGCTAGGGAAGTCACTGGCTGACTTTGGCTACGAAGGGGGCCTCCAGCCGCGGCGTCCCTTGGTGGCGGTGAAGGCACCCGTGTTTTCTATGTCCAAGCTCGGCGGCGTCGATACCTACCTGGGACCCGAGATGAAGTCGACGGGCGAAGTAATGGGCATCGACACTAATCTTCACTCCGCCATCGCGAAGGCGCTCGTCGCCTCAGACCTCATGCTGCCCCCGACGGGTGCTCTCCTGGTCACCATCGCCGACCGGGACAAGCCGGAGGCTGTGCCGTGGCTGACGACGCTCCACGCGCGTGGGTACAGGCTATATGCGACCGCCGGCACTGGGGCTCTGATCAAGGGGTTGGGTATCCCGGTCACGATGGTGAACAAGGCTGGCGAGCCAGAGCCAAACGCGGTGACCATTATCGAGGATGGTACGGTGCACGGCGTGGTCAACACCATCGCCGAAGTCTCAGCCGCATTGCGGGACGGCTTCGAGATCCGCCGCGCGGCGACGGAGCGCCGCGTTCCCTGCTACACATCGATGGACACTGCGCGCGCGGCCATCAGTGCGCTGCAAGCCGGCGTTCGCGACACTCACGTTGCCACCGTGTCCGCCTATGTGAAGGGCCTTGCTTGACGCGCTACACTCGATTTGAGAGGGACTGTTGATCAACCCAGAAGACGCAATGACGACCCGGCCGGAAGGCACTGGCACACCCGAAGGCACGAGCCCAGCCCCGGCCAGAGCCCGGCGGCGACACTCTCTTCGACGCGAATCCGATAGCGTTCGCCCCGCGGACCTATCGGGAGGCGACCAGGCGGCATCGCCGGCGACTGGCAACGTCGCTGCCATCCTCACTACACCGGAGGACACCGAGGCCTCCGTGCCTCGCCGCCGCCGCGGAGGCGCCGGCTCGCGAGCTGCAGCAGAGCCATCGACCGAGTCGGGGGTTGAATCTGGTGATGGAGGGCACACTGAGCCTCACCCGGTGTCACAAGCGCCGGATGAGGCCGGCGACGGCGAGGGGACGCCGAAGCGCCCACGCAGACGACGACGGCGCCCCGCCAGCGCCGAGGCCGAGGCGCCGACCGGATCGCTGGCCG
>CAUYXS010000091.1:0-5494 GCA_963577205.1 Dehalococcoidia bacterium
AGCAGGGCACGCCCGAGGCGCTGACGGCGCTCTACAAGTTCGACTCTATGACAATGGGCTCAGGGACGGGGGAGATTCGTTCTTGGATCACCGTTGCGGGCGCCATGGCGGAGATGGGCCAGAACAGGGGCAACATCGTCGACTACATCGTCGCCCGCAAGTCCACCACAGGGTGCGGCTGGGCGTTCTGGAACGTCGAGGAGCCGGTGGCTGCCGGGTAACGGTTTAACGCCCAGCGAACGAACAGGCGAACGAAGGGGCCCGCCGTCACCGGCGGGCCCCTTCGTAGTTCTCGATGGCCGAGCAACACCGGCGGTGCCTGGATCTGCGCGTGGTCGTACCCTTGGGCGAGCGGGTCCACAGCGTGGGTCGGGACGGGCATGTGTTCAGTCCTGGATTACCTTGTGGGTCGAGGCCGGGTGGGACGTGATGCTGATAAGCGCCGCGCGCCTTGGCGGCCCGGCCGAGGCCAGCAACGCGGCCGCGAGCGCGATGAGCCCGACACCCATCCAAAGGGCAGGAACATAAGTCCCAGTCGAATCGAAAATGAAGCCAAAGAGTGGCGGGCTGAAGCCCACGCCGATGAGGGTTGTCGGGACGACGATGCCCCGGATGGCGCCGACGAAGCGCCGTCCGTAGTAGGTTGGCCAAATGTGAATCTGCACCACGGCGTTGGTCCCGGCCCCGAGGCCCACAGAGGCCGCCGTCGCGAACAGCCCGAAGGTGCTATCGAAGGCCAAGGAAAAGAGGATGCCACCGATCTGGAACAGCGTGGCCACCGCTGCGACTAAGCGGACGGGGAAGCGGTCGACGAGCACTCCAGCTGCGAGGATGGAGCCGGAGAAGATGAGCGCGTCGAGCGATAAGGACCATGCGATGAGCCCTCGGTCGAAGCCACGGTCCTCCCAGAAGGGAATGCGGTGCACCATGAATCCGCCCATCGCCAGTGAGATCGCCAGGTAGGCGAGCAGCAGCTTCCACATCGTCGCCGTGCGCAGCGCCTCACGCGGAGTCCACTGCTCCTCCTTCACAGAGGCCGGCGTCGCGGGCGAGCCCTCGTTGGGCTCGAACGGCTGCTCCCCGTCGGGCAGGAGCCCGAGGTCTTCAGGTGAGCGCCGGAGGAACAGCAGCCCGGCGGGCACGATGATCACCATCAGGATGACGCCGGAGATCGTCCAGGCTGTCCTCCAGCCGAACGCGTCGATGAGTGACTGGTGGATCGGCGCGAAGGCCACCCCGCCAATGCCCAGTCCCGCGGCGCTGATAGCCGTGGCGAGGCCTCGCTTGCGGATGAACCACTTGGCGAGTGGAACCGAAGTCATGAGCGCACCCGGACCCGCAAGCCCGGCGCCGCCGATGACCATGAATAACAAGGTGATGGCCCAAAGGTCGCCTGCCCATTGCAGTGAGATCATCGCGAGGCCGACGATGACCGCCGCGATGGGCAGCATCAGCCGCGCGCCATACCGGTCGAGCAACCTGCCGATGAAAAGGGCGGTGAGCCCGCCGGAGAGCATGCGCGCCGTCTGCAGGAACGAGATTGCGCCGCGCGAGACCTCGAGGTCTTCGCTCATTGGCTTGAGGAAAACCCCGAAGGTGAAATTCGCTGACGCGTGCAGCGCAACGTTGACACTGAAGAGTGCGCCCACGATAACCCAGCCATAGTAGTAGTGGGGAAGCGGTCTGGGTGGGGGCGTTATCATGGACGAAAAAGAGGCCACGGTATTGTACGCGACGTCCACCTCAGCGTCCTTTCGTTTACGTACACTAACGCAATCGTGACCCAGCATGACCCCACGCCGGCTATCCCCATCGCTAACGGTGGCCCCTCCGCCGTCGCGAGCAGTGTTCCCGCCCGCCGTTCCGGTGCCGACAGCACCTCTCACCCTCGCCATCTGCTCTGCCGTTTCGGCGGTTTCGCCACCAAGCCGTTCTGCAACGAAACCCGCTGGGGCAACGGACTCAAGGATGGCTAGCGCCACGCCGCCTGACTGGCTGATCCTGGACATGGACGAGGCGCTTGTGGCCATCGAGGACGGCCCGACAAGAGCGGAGGCCGTGGAGCGCGTGCTAACCAAGTACCTGTCCGCTGCGCGGAGCGCGCCGAACGTCGCGGCGGAGGAGCGGGCCTGGGACGCGCTATTCCATTACCTGACTGCACGCCCAGCTCCGCGGCGCCAGTGGCAGGTCGGCCAAGGCGCGGCCGCTGGGCTCATCGACAAACTCCGCGCCGCGCTGCCGTTACTCCAGGAGGGCGAGCCGACATAGCAGAAGCCCTCGTCGTGTGTATGCGCGACGAGGGCTCCAAGCCATCCTGGCTTTGCGGCGTGCTACGCCTCCGACAGGACGAACTGCTCATCCACGGACTGATCGTCCGTCATACGTTGACTGGTCGTAGACGCCGATCACGAACGACCGCGGCCAAGATTATGGCGTCGATAGCAAAACGCACCGAAGCCCAGTGCATCGCCGACCGATCCTATGGACAGAGTGCCGAAGAACATGAGCGACTGCCTAAGCAGGGCAGTCCGACCTAGGCGCCGTGGCAGCGCTTGAACTTCTTGCCGCTGCCACATGGGCAGGGCTCGTTTCGTCCGACCTTGCGTCCGCCCGAGGCCTCGTCGAAGCGCCGGTTGGAAGTGCGGCGCGTCTCGCACTGAGCGCAGGTACACGCCGGCGGGTGGTCGGCGAACCAGTTGCCGCGTTCTTTGCCGATGACCATGGGGTGCTCTCCAATGCGGCGCCGGGCCCGTCGTAGCCTTCATGATAAGCGATCTTGGACGCCATACCTGACGGCTAGGGCGTCGGGTATGGCTCGGCCTGCTGGTCTATGCGACGCTCGCGCCCCGTGGGCATGAGCATGATGATCGGCGCCGCGGCGAACATCAGCACCGCCAAGCCCAGGTACACGATTTCTACGCCGCGGGCAGTGTCCTCGGAGCCCGACAGCAGGAAGAAGATCAAGGTTGTCGCTATCACGCTGCCGGCGAAGCGGAACATGCCGCGAAGCCCGACGATGGACGAGATGTGAGAAGGCATGAGCTCGATGCCCGCGTTATTTGACGCCGGCGCCTGAACCCCCATGCCCAGGCCGGCGACGGCTAGCACGCCGAACAACGCCCAGAACGGCGATATGGAGTCCGGCAGGACGTCGAAGAGCCCAACGCCGACCGCCAACAGCGCGCCGCTCATGACCACGCCACCGGCGAACAACAGCGGACGGTAGCCCACGCGTCGGAGCAGGAACAGGCTGGTGACCGTCGACCCGACGATCAGCGCGACCTCCAGCCCAATGAGCACTGCCCCGGCGCGAGAGCTCTCGAAGCCGAATTGGACCATCGCATAAAAAGGAATGAAGGCCGAAGAGCCGATGGACGCCGCGCCCCAGATGACGTTGTAGATATTGGCCGCGACGAAAGGGCGCAGGCGTAGGAGCGCCGGATCAACGATGGCATCCTCAGTGTGCGCCTCGTGCCGCCAAAACAGCCAGGCGATGGGAGCGCTGGCCAGCAGCAACGCCCATGCCGCGGCGGTTGCGGTCCCGGCGTCGACGCGGAACAGCGAGAGAGCCAGCATGAAAGAGGCAATGGCCGCCGTCAGCAAGGCCGCCCCCCTGAGATCTAGGTTCGCATTTTTGCGCTCGGAGCTTTCGCGTATCAAGAAGGCCGAGCCGACGATTGCCAGAGCCGCAAAAGGTAGCGGCATGAGGAAGGCTGCACGCCACGAGACTTCATCGGCGATGAGCCCGCCGACGGTCGGCCCCAGTATCCAGCCGATGGGCATGATGCTAGTGAAAAGCCCAAGGGCCTTGGCTCGTTCCTTGGGGAACTCCAGGCTCACGATGGCCGCAGCCACTGGCATGATCGCGCCGCCGCCGAGGGCGGCCACCATGCGCAGCAGGACGTGCGTGCTGACGTTCGGCGCGAGCGCAGCCCCTAGCGAGCCCAGCGAAAAGATCGCCAGCGACACCATGAACGTACGGCGTCGTCCGAGCTGGTCGCTGACCTTGCCGGCAAGCGACATCGATACCGCCTGGGTCAGCTGGTACGCGGTGATGGTCCAGCCTACCCAGGTGAGGCTCGCGTTCAGCCCTTCCCTCATCTGAGGCAAAACGACGAACGCCACCGTCAGGTTCATCGTGGAGACGAGCAGCGCGAGCGCCACCACTCCGAACACGGCGAACCGCCGTTTGCTAGTCGTCTGGACCATGAACATCCGCAGGCCCTGGCAGCCGGCCATCACAGGGAATGACAGGCAGTATAGGGCCCGCATGGACAGAAGCATCGTTGCGATGGGTCGCGTAGCCTGATAGCCGAAGGACAGACGCTCGAGAGGAGTGGGTCATGGCTAGAGTGCTCGTCGATCTCGACGTGTGGCTCGACACCGGAGGGACCCCGTGGAACCGTTGGGGTACTCCGCCGGCTCGGGCCGACAGCGCGGAGATGGTCGAGGCCCTTGCTAGCCTCAGACCGACTTCGCCAGCGTGCCTTGGGTTGGAGTTGGTTTATCTCGACATGGAAGCGAACGGCGAGGGCCGCGTGGGAGGGCAACGCCCCGCGGGGCTGAGGCTGGCTTGGGACCTTAGCCGTCCATGCTTGCAGTACCCTCGAAGTCCGCAGAGATGGGCTCGATCGGGATATCCGCCCACCTTTCGGCGTTCATGAACTCCTGCCAGCGCAGGTAGAAGTGACGCTGGTTGTTCTCGGAGATGTACTCCTCGGACACGATGCCTGCGTAGTCGTCGTGGGCCCCCGCGCGGCCGTGCCCCATGGACAGATCTTGGGCAACCTTTCTCGCGACGGGGCTGCGGCTCGCCTCGGTCACCGAGCGCCAGTTGTCGATGTCGTCCTGCTCGAAGAGCCCCGCGGGACCGTTGTTTCCTGCGCTGCCTCGCCGGCCGCCGTCGATCACGACCTGTGGCGCGTCCTTCTCGTGCAGCGAAAAATGCCAGAATTCGGTCATCAGCGGTCCTCGTGGCAGCGCGAGGCGGAACCCCAGCACACCGTTGGGGAACAGACTGTGGTTCATCAGCTGGACCTCATGTGCCCGGCGGCTGCCGAGCCGGCGTTCCACCTCCGGCATGGTCTCGCGGTGGTGATCAACGAAGACGTGGCGGTTCTCGTTGGTCATGCCCGCGCGGTCTCGCGGAGTGTCATCAGCCACTTCGCGGACGGTCATCCCATGGCCGTTCACGAACATGTGCTTGTGGGGGCGCTCGAACAACTGCTGGTGGGTTGTCCGGCTGCGTCCCTGGAACCGCTCATACACCGTTGCGCTCGACAAGTGCGTGACGACGGTGTGGTAGTTGTCGGAGCAGTTGTCCACCGGCGTCTTCCAGTTCACCGGCTCCATCCACTTCAGTGGGCCCATCGCGACCATGCCGCAGTCACGTCGATTGAATACGGTGTCGAGGTACCAGCGGGCGTCGCCGAGGTAGGCCTCTAAGGTGGGGGCGTCCTGATCCCACGTGGCGAAGACGATGCCGGCGTAGGTG
>CAUYXS010000092.1:0-5435 GCA_963577205.1 Dehalococcoidia bacterium
CCACAGCGCTCGCCCGCTCTTGAGGAGGTGCGAATGGCAACCGAGACGCTCACCGAAGAAGGCACTAGCAAGTTCGTTCAGGCTGGTGGTATCAAGTTGCACTACAACGAGGCCAGCCCAAGGGCTGGCCGCGGGGTAGGCTCTGGCGATGCCGTCATCATGCTGCACGGCGGAGGGCCCGGTGCATCGGGCTGGAGCAACTTCAGCACTAACGTCGGCGCGTTCTCCGAGAAGTACCGCACGCTGCTGTTGGACTTGCCCCAGTATGGCAAGTCGGACCCAGTGGTGATCGACGGTGACGCGACCCTCTACAACGCCCGGGCGATCAAGGCGATGTTCGATGAACTAGGCATAGAGAAGGCTCACTTCATCGGCAACTCCTTTGGCGGCGCCACGTCGCTGCGGTTCGCCATCGACTACCCGGAGCGCGTCGGCAAGCTCGTCGTCATGGGCCCGGCCGGCAGCGGGCCAAGCTACTTCATGCCGCGCCCGCTGGAGGGCATCAAGGCGCTCAACGCCTGGTGGGACAATCCGTCGCGCGCGCAGATGAAGAAGATCGTCAACCTGTTCGTCTACGACGCGAAGTTCAAGACCGATGAATTGATCGACATGCGCCACCAGGCCGGGCTGAGCCACCCGGAGCATATTGAGGCCCGCGCGAGGTCAACCAACCGCTTCACGCCCGACTTCACACCCGAACTGGCCAGCATCCAGGCGAAGACGCTCATCGTCTGGGGACGCGACGATCGCTTTTCACCGCTGGACTTTGGGCTCAACATGCTCTGGCGCATTCCCGACGCCCAGTTCCACATCTTCCCTGAGTGCGGCCACTGGGTGCAGTACGAAAAGTCGGACGAGTTCAACCGGCTCATCATCGATTTCTTCGAAGGCGACTAAGTCCTACCGCTACTGTTTGAGCCCTGGCCATCGTCGGCTGGCCAAGACTTTTCCTCTCACAAAATTCGCGGAATTCCCCGCGGCCGAGAGCATGGCGACTGAGTGCAGCCCCGCTGGCGGAGAGACTGCAGGGGTCGGGTCAGGACAACAGGTCACGGTCGACGGGACCAATGCGATCGTGGAGCTAGATCCCCATTAGCGCGCGTGCGCTCCGTCGGGGTTAGACGTAGCCGCGGAGCTCGACGGCCCGGGCGACGCGCTGGACGCCGATGAGGAACGCGGCCTCGCGATGCGAGACTCCCTCTCGTACTACTGCCGCGGCAACGGCACGGTAGGCAGCGCTCATCCGCGAGCGCAGTTCCGTGTTGACATGCTCTTCGTCCCAGTGGAACTGCTGGAGGTTTTGGGTCCATTCGAAATAGGACACTGTCACGCCGCCGCCGTTGACAAGAATGTCCGGCAGGACGGGAATTCCTCGCTCCAGCAGGATGGCGTCAGCCTCCGGGGTTGTGGGGTGATTCGCAGCCTCGAGTACCACCCTCGCGCTGACAGTCGGCGCGTTGTCGCTGGTAATGACGTTCTCGATGGCCGCCGGCACCAAAACATCACAGTCCAAGCCGAGCAGGTCTTCGTTGCGGGCCGGCTCGGCAGCAGCGAACCCGGCGACCGTGCCCGCCCGCACGGCATGCGCGGCAAGGGCGTTGATGTCTAGGCCCTTGTCGTTCGCAACCCCGCCACGGTGATCAGACACTGCGACGATACGCATTCCCGCCTCGGACGCAATGCGGGCGAACCACGACCCGACGTTGCCGAACCCTTGCACCGCCACCCTCGCGTCCTTCAGGTCGATACCGAGGTCGGGCGCCGCTTCGGCGAGCACGTAGTAGGCGCCGCGGCCTGTCGCCGCCTCACGCCCCAACGAGCCCCCGATCTCGACCGGCTTGCCCGTAACGCAGGCCGGCGTGTGGCCATTGATGGCGCCGTAGGCGTCCATGAACCAAGCCATCGTCATAGCGTTGGTCCCCATGTCAGGCGCCGGAATATCGCGATGCGGCCCGATGATGTGCTCGATGTTCATGACATAGCGCCGCGTAAGCCGGTTCAGCTCCTCGGTGCTGAGCTCATGCGGGTCGACGGCGACGCCACCTTTCGCTCCGCCGAACGGGACATCAAGCAGCGCCGTCTTCCACGTCATCAACGATGCAAGGGCGCGCACCTCGTCCTGGTTCGCTAGCGGGTGGTAGCGAATGCCACCCTTGTATGGCCCCCGGGCGCCGTTGTGCTGGACTCGGCAGCCGTGGAACACTTGCACGCTGCCATCGTCCATGCGGACTGGCAATGCGACATCCATTTCTCGCCAGGGCGTGACCAGTATTTGGCGCATACCCTCGGGGAGGCCGAGGCGCGCCGCCGCGTGGTCCACAGAAATGTCGACGTCGCTCTTGGAGCTACGGCCTTGCCCGTCCATTTAACCGGCCCCCTACTGGCTGAGGGCGCGCTGGGCGCGCCTCAGCCGTCGCACTCGGGCGCCTGCTCTTTTGGCTGTGTGGAATATACGAGTGGTCGCTATGCCCAGTCGCCGGTCAGAAAGTCGATGACGTGGGCGTTGTACTCCGCCGGCTTCTCGAAGGGCGACCAGTGGCCAGTGTCCTTGAGCACGGTCAGCCGAGAGTTCGGGATGAGGTTCAGGGCGTTGATGCCGATCTCGAACTGACACGTGCGGTCGTTGCGGCCCCAAATGACCAGCGTCGGCGCCTTAATGTCCATGATGTTGCGGCTGTGGTCATAGGGCTCGCTGACGGACTTGGCGCGAGCCTCGGTCAGGTCTGGCCGCCCAGTGTGCTGCTTGAGCACGTAGTCGACCAGCTCGTCGGTGACCAGGCTGTGGTCGACGATGTGGAGTTCAAGATAGCGGCGGAAGTTCTCGTGGGTTGGGTTCGTGCCCGCCTCGCGGGCCGCGCGGATGCCCTCTTCCTGTTTGTTGGCCAGCAGGTACTCGTTCGGGTAGCCGCCCGCTGTGCCGATGTGGCCGCCGCCCCAAACGAGCTTGTTGGTGCGGTCAGGAAACAGGTAGGCGAAGGTCAGCGCGGTCTGGCCTCCTTGTGAGTTGCCGAGGATATGGGCCTTCTTGATGCCCAGCGCATCCATCAGCGCTAGGGCAGCCTTCGCCTGGTGGACGTGGGTGGGCTCGTCGTAGACCAGCGGGCCGCTCTTGGCGAAGTTCGGCAGGTCCATGGCAATGCACCGAAAGTGCAGGGAAAGCTCAGGGAAGTTCTTGTGGAAGGTGATCCACGCCGTGGTCCCCGGCCCGTACGAGTGGAGCATTATCAGCGGGTCGCCTGTCCCGATGTCGTGGTAGTGGAGAGTGGTCCCCCCCGCTTCGATGGTCTTACTGGTGTTCTCTTCGGTGAGTTGCGTACTCGGGGCCATGCTTCGCTCCTTGGTAGTCAAATCGATAGTCGAGTTGCGCGAGCGGCGAGGGTACTACCTCAAAGGCCACAGCGGTAGCGGCGCCTGCCCTTAGGTGTCAAGGAACATCTGGATGTGCGGCGCGATCTGGTCCGGCAGATCGCGCACGAAAAAATGACTGTCGGTATCGACCGCCACCAACCGCGCATTCGGCAGGAGCCGCTCAAGATGCTGGCCCACGGCAAGGGGCGCCGTCGCGTCCTGCGTGCCGAAGATGAGCAGGCACGGTATCGGGAGGTTCGCGATGCGCTTCGATAGAGCGGTCCGGTCGTCGTCAAGCCAGTCTGGGTTGCCAGGGGCTCCCTGCCTGTACGCGGCCCGCCAGGCCTCGGGGTCGAACGAGGACATCGAGACACCGCCTGAGGTCCCCGTCAACACGAGGTGGCGCACCAGGCGGTGATGCTTGAGTGCCAACTGCATGGCCATTACGCCGCCCATGGACTGTGCCAAAATGTCGACTGGACGATCGATGTACGTCTCAATCCAACTCGCCAGGTCCTCAAGCGAGACCAGACTAGGGTCCGGAGGGTTGCCGCCGAAACCCGGGTAATCGAACGCCACGTGCTCCACCGGCAGCGTGAGGCGGTCGATCACGGGCTGCCAGAAGCGCCCGACGCCACTCGCACCCGGAAGGAAAAGCACGCGCTGCGCTCTCGAAGCGTCGGCCATGCGGCAGAGGCTATCACCGCGGGCCTGGCCCCAAGGGGTATGCTCCAATGGAGAGGCTTGGCCCAGAGGAGCCCTCCCTGCCCGTCGTGCAGCGCATCTCCGTCTTCGAGATCGTCGAGCCGACCTAGCGGACGACTGAGGTCTGGTTAGAATTGCCGGCCAATGGAGGAATCATGGAGTACGCACTGTTGGGGCGCACCGGCGTGCGCGTGTCCCGCATTTGCCTCGGCACGGCGCTGTTCGGTCTAACGCCATTGGAGGCCAGCGTACCGGCGCTCGTCGACCGTGCGCTGGGCCTCGGCATCAACTTCATCGACGTCGCGAACACTTACGGCAACAGGCCCAGCTTCGATAGGCCGGGCCTGCCGCCGCACGATGAGCGCAAGTCGGCCGAGGAGCTCGTAGGCCACGCGCTCCGGGGGCGCCGCCACGAGGTCGTGCTGGCGACGAAGGTGGGTGAGCGCATGCACCCCGGCCCCAACGGCAGCGGCCTCAGCCGCGGCCACGTGATGCACCAGGTTGAGGATTCACTTAGGCGCCTACAGACCGACTACATCGACCTGTACTACGCCCATCACCCCGACCCTGCCACGCCCATCGAGGAGACGCTGCGCACGATGGATGATCTGGTCCGCCAAGGCAAGGTCCGCTACTTTGCCATGTCCAATTACGCGGGCTGGCAGGTTGCAGAGACGGTGCTGGTCGCGGAGCGCCTCGGCCTAGCTGCCCCGGTCTGTAACCAGGTGCGCTACAGCATGATCGCCAGGCAGGTCGAACGGGAGGTCGCTCCGGCCGGTGAGCACTTCGGCATCAGCCTCCTTCCCTTTAGTCCGCTCGGTGGTGGGTTGCTAAGCGGGGGGGCCAACGCGAGCCAGCCCATCGCCGGCAACCAGCGCTGGCGCGGAGGCCAAGGTCCCGGCTACACACCGGCGCAGGTGGGGGTGGCTAAGGAGATGGACCGGCTCGGCGCCGAGTGGGGGCATCCTGCGGCGCATCTAGCCCTTGCCTGGCTTTTGGCCAAGCCGAGGGTCGCCAGCGTCGTCGTCGGGCCTGGCAGAATCGCGTCGCTGGAGGAAAGCGCCAGCGCCGCGGGCGTTGCCTTGACTCCAGAGCAGCTCGTGGCGCTGGACTCGGTCGGAGCGGACATCAGCTAACGATACGGGGTGCGACTCAGGGCCGGTTCATGAGGAACGTGGCCGTCTCTTCGAAGTACCCGACAAGAAGCGCGGCATCCGAGGGATCGAGGGCCTGCGCGGTGACGGCGGTCCGCATGTGGAGAGCCCAGGCATCTCGCTCGACCTGCCCGATGGGGAACGGGAAGTGGCGCCTTCGCAGGCGTGGGTGACCGCGCTCCATGGTGTAGTACGGCGGGCCGCCCCAGTACTGGGCGAGGAACGCCG
>CAUYXS010000093.1:0-5428 GCA_963577205.1 Dehalococcoidia bacterium
TGGAGGCCTCGAGCTATGAGACGACCGATAGTGCTGCTTGCAATCGTGGCGGTTTTTGCGTTGGTACTTGCCGCATGTGGTGGCGACGATCCGACACCGACCGCAGCACCCGCTGCCGCTGCACCCGCAGCCGCTGCACCCGCTGCACCCGCAGCACCCGCAGCACCCGCTGCACCCGCTGCCGCTCCCGGGAGCGACATTCCGGAAGTGAACTTCCGGGTGTTGGCCCAACAGTCCAGTTACGCCCCGTTCATCGAGGGTTGGCGGGAGATGATCAGCCGTGGCACGAATGGCCGCATCACCTTCACCCCGCAGGACGCGACCGAGCAGGAGGCGGTGGACTTCATCAACCGGAACATGCACACCTACGACACCACGATCTTCCGGTTGAACGAGGACCACGTGCCACTGTGGAACGTGGCAGCCGCGAAGGGCCTGACTCCTACAGAGGCAGCGGACCCAGTGACCAACCTGAACTTCACAGGCGGGCAGGTCATCGACCCGCAGCCCCAGAACCTGTGGATGTCTTTCCCGGCAGCGTGCATGAACTTCTACACGCTGGACCCGGAAATCAAGACCATTGCGGACTTCGAGGGTAAGCGAATCCACATGGGCTCGCCCGGCAACACGGTGCTGCCAGTGGCACGCATCCTGACTAGGGCAGCCGGCCTCGAGGGTAAGTTCACCGAGATCATCGGTGGAGCGAAGTCCAACTTTGAATCCCTCGGTGACCGCGAAGTGGACGTTGCCGGTTCCGGCATCATCTTCGCCGGCCACCCGTTGGGTTCGTCGACATCGGCGGGCAACCAGCTGGCTCAGCTGACCGGATCCTTCTTCAATGTCGGCATGCCGCTCTCACTCATTGAGAAGGCACAGGCAGAAAACCCGGACTGGACAGAACAGGGTCTGCTGCCGGCAGTGAAGCTGAACGTGGGCGACCTCAGCCGCGCGGCCAAGGTTGACTACGACATGATCCGGACTGACAACGAGTACTGTGTCGGGTCCATCACCGTGAACTTCCAGACCAGCCCAGGTGCTGACCAGGAAGCTCTCTACCACATCGGCCGTTCCATGGCCGAGAACCTTGATGTGGCGGACGACTACTTCCCGTTCGTCTCCACGGTTTGGAAGGAGCGCCTGGCGCACACTTGGAACCCGCAGTCGTCCTTCGCTCCCGGCATCCGTCGGGCATGGGACGAGGCCGGGATCACCTACGGCATCGAAGGCATTCGCGAGTGGGAAAAGGGCTTCGACCGTGAGGCCTACGCCAAGGCGTGGGACGCAGCGAACTAGCACCCCCTCGGTAAAGAGTAAAGGGATAGCTAGCGGCAGTGAATGGCTTATATGCCGCCCGGTGGTTTACTGACCACCGGGCGGCAAGCCGGTTCTCAGCGCAAAAACTCAGTAATTGAGAACCAGCGCAGAGGGCTGGCCGGGCGGGATATATAAACCGACCCGCCTCCTATGTGTAATGTTCCGCAGGTGACCCAGGCGCTGATCCGGCACAGAGAGCGAGGGGACTTAGATGGAGGACGAGCGAGAGGTAGTAGTCGATTCTTCCGGCTCGGAAATGGGCGCGCCCGACCTTTCCCCCAAAACTCGGGGCGAGCTCGTCCTTGATATCATGTTCTGGATCGCTCTTAGCGCGATGGGGCTGATCTACTTCGCTCAATTCCGCACACCGATGTGGGACTCCTGGGACCCCCCAGGATCCGGATACGCGGCGGCTCACGTGGGCGCGGCCGGCGTCATGATGTCGCTGTGGTACATCAAGAAGAAGCGCCTGACCGTCCCCGCATGGATAACCGGCATCGGCATCCTGCTGATCTTCGCCATCACAGGATGGTATTTCCAGCACAACGCTCTGCTCCTTCTGTTCCGGCCTTCTTATGGCACCCCCACCGACCTCATCATCGGCATCTCGATGCTGGTCGCGACTTTCTACCTGTCGTTCCTGTACTGGGGCCCGGTCTTCCCCGGGCTTGGCCTGTTGTTCATCGCGTACCTGTTCTTCGCTGACAATCTCCCTGGAGCGCTGAAGGGCCCGTCGCTCGACGTTCACAACATCCTGACGCGTGAGGTTCAGCGCGCCTTCTTCCAGATCACGGAGCTCGCAGCGCGGTTCCTGTGGATGCTGGTCTTCTGGGGCCTTCTTATGGGTGAACTGGGTGGCGGGGTTGCCCTGATGGGCCTCGCGCGAAAACTGTCAGGCGGAATAGCAGGTGGGCCCGCGATGGGCTCATTGCTGTCCAGCGCGCTGGCGGGGTCCTTCGTGGGTGGTGGTGCGAGCAACGTGGCCATCACAGGCCCGGTGACCATCCCGGCCATGAAGTCTGCCGGGTACCTGCCAGAGGAGGCGGCGTCAGTAGAGGCCATGGCCTCTAACGCTTCTTCCATCACCCCGCCGATCCTTGGCTCCGTCGCATTCATCATGTCCGATCTGCTTGGGGTGTCCTACCTCGAGATCATCATCATGTCCATCGTTCCGGCGATGCTGTGGTTCCTCGCCGTGGGCACGTGGATACTGACCCATGGCCAGAGCAACAAGCATCGTATTAAGTCAATGGATGCTCAGGTGACCGCTACAGGGAAGCCGGTCCCGTGGCACATGTATCTCCGGTCCGCGGTGCTCATGGTCATTCCGGTCACGACAATCGTCATGCTGGTCGTGAACGGCTACACACTGAAGACAGGTGCTTTCTGGGCTTTTCTGCTGACCATGGCCTTAGCGATCACCCTTCGCATCGAGACACGGCCGAAGGTCTGGGCGAATGCGTTCCGCAACGCGGGAATGTATGCCAGTTCCATCACCATCATCATTGTCATTGTCGCCCTCATCTCAGATGCGTTGATCTTCACCGGCCTTGGCGGCCGGCTCGGCGGCGTCATCGAGGAGGTCTCGGGCGGCCATCTGATCATCGCCGCGACCATCATGGTCTTCGCGGGTGTCATTCTGGGCGGCCCGCTGCCCGCGCTGCCCGTCTACTTCATCATGATCATTACCTTCGCGCCGGTGCTGCAGCGCATGGGCGTGCCGCAGGTGGCCACCCACTACGTGGCGTTCTACATGGGTGCGCTGGGCTCCATCACCCTGCCGGTCGCGGCAAGCTGCCTCGTCGCCGCGGCGGTCGCGAACACCAAGTACTGGCCAACGTCGGTCATGACGGCCAAAGTGTCATGGCCGTTATGGGTATACCCAATCATGTTCGCACTGGCACCGGAACTGCTGTTGCAGAGCGAGAGTAGCTTCGCGCACACGTGGTTTGTCATCGGTACCGCAGCCGTCGTTATGGTCGGCGTGCAGTCTGCGACCGGCGGTTGGCTACTGCGGCCGTTATCGAAGCTGTTCAAGACCATCCTCTACCTGAACTTCGGCCTCTTGGTGGTCGCGTTGTTGCCCGAAGACGAGAACCCTATGCTCATGGTGATCGCTATTGCGGTCGTCATCGGAGTCGTGGCCGCGGTGCTATTGACCGTGAAGAGCGAAAAGGCCACGCCAACGCCCGCAATGGCTGGTGGGACAGGTGGCGCAGGTGCGCTGACATCCGACCCGACGATGCCGATCGAATAAATGGCTAGAACGCCACGAGTGAGCGAAACAGAGCAAGAGACCGTAAAGCACGAGCAGGCCATGTCGCTGATGACGCTTGGCGCCATCCTTGCCGGAATGGCCGCCGTCCTGGCGATCATCTGGTGGGTCGTCGTACTGAGCCCCATCGGGTTCGGCCGCGCCTTTGAGCACACGATCGGTGGCGGCGACATGAAAACCAAGGTGAGCGTTGTTTTCATCGTGGCCATCAGCCTCTGCATTGCAGGCGGCATAGGCTCGGCATGCTACGGATTATGGAAATACTGGCGCGCACCTAGCTAAACCTGCGCCAGGCTCAGCGAATGTACGGGCAACGAGCCTGCGGTACACTGAGTTCACTTCAGGGTGGTACGGAGCGGAGTAACGGAGGTTCAGGCATGGCTGAAAAGCCCAACGGTCATGAACGTGAGTACGACGATAGTGTGACTCCTTTCACAGGGAAAGACGCATCGGACGTTCGAAGCGAAAGCCCGGACCCAGTCGACCATGACGCCCAGGCGGCGACGCAGCAGGATCTGTCGTCCAAGCGGCGCACCGGCCTTGCATTCGGGCCCACCTACGAGCAGGCGGCAATCGGTCTGCCCAACTACTGGTACCCAGTCATGTTCTCCGTACAGCTCGGCAAACGGCCGAAGCCGTATACGCTGTTGGGCCAGAACCTCATGTTCGTGCGCCGGCAGAACAAGGCATACGCACTCGAAAACCGATGCCCCCACCGCGGCATCCCGTTACACCAAGGCAAATTCGAGTTCGAAGGCACCATCAGTTGCGTCTACCACGGCTGGACCTTCGACCTCGCCACCGGCCAGATGATCGCCGCGCTTCCCGATGGCCCCGACTCGCCAATGCCCTATCGCTCGGTCTGCTCCGTGAGGGCGTACCCAGTGGAGGAACGCGCGGGTGTCGTCTGGGTTTGGATGGGCGAAACCGCACCCATGGTCCCCGTCGAGGACGACATTCCCGAGGAGCTGCTGCGCGACGACGTTGTCATGATGGGCTGGATTCACCCTCGATACGGCAACTGGCGCTTTGGCGTCGAGAACGCCATCGACGAAGGCCACGCGCGGTACCTCCACAAGGACTCGATCCAGGGCCGCTGGCGGCAATCGCCGGCGTGGACCGACGTCAAAATCGTCGAAACCCCGGACAAGAAATGGATATACCGGCGCGTTGACTGGAGCCAGACCTACGCCTACTACCCGGGCCTCGGCGTCTGGCCGAAGAAGCACTTCTGGCGCAAGGAGCGCGAGAAGGACAAGCGCACCATGAAAGCGCGCGCCAAGCATGCCATCGGCAACATACCTGAGAGTTCGCGCCCCGGTTCGACGAGGCTTCCGTCCACATTCCGTCCGGTTGGCTGGCCGTACCCCATGGTTGTCAGCTACGAATTCCACGTGCCGATAGACAAAGAGAACGAACTCTACCATCAGTACATGGTGCGGTTCACCCGAAACCCCATCACCAAGCTGATATTCAAGCTCAAGTACATGCTGTGGCACCGCTGGGTGGGCGAATGGCGCTTTAACAGCCAGGACGGCTCCATGGTCGCGTCCATGACGTCGAACATGAAGACGGAGCGATTGATGAAGACCGATGCCTCCATCACCGGTTGGCGCAAGATGGTCGAGCGCCAGGCGCGCGGCCAGGTGGACGAATGGCGCTCCATCGGCGTCGAGCACACTGCCGACCTTGACCTCGCCTTCAAGGGCGCCGCGGTGGTGGCTGCTGACCCATCACTAGACCAGAGCGACCTGGGCTCTTAGCCCTCCGAATGCATCGAGACCGCGTAGAGGGGCCCCGCTTAAGCGGGGCCCCTCTACGTTATGCGTGCTTGCAATA
>CAUYXS010000094.1:0-5313 GCA_963577205.1 Dehalococcoidia bacterium
CCGCCGCACCCTGCTCGCGCAGGTACTGGATGGTGGGCAGCGCCGCGCGGATGCGAACGTCGTCGGATACGCGGGCGGTGCCGTGTTCGAACGGGACATTGAAGTCCACGCGGACCAGGGCTCGCTTCCCTGCCCAGTCGACGTCGCGCACTGTTCTCTTCGCCATCCGCCCTCCCTCAGCCTTCCGCCAGCGCGTCCACGACCTGCCGCCAACGGTCAAGTGCGGCGTCGCTCAGGCCTGCGCCCTCAATGTGGCCAAGCGCCTTTGCCGCCAAGTTCGCGGCTTTTGCCTCGGCGTAGTCGCGGGCTCCGAGGTCGTCCAACACCTTTCGTACCGCCTCGACGTCGTCCGGCTCCATGACTCGCTTGAAGTAGACAGCGCCGAGAGCTCGCTTGCCACGAACCTCGGCGCGCTCCAACGCGTAGACCACGGGGAGCAGCTTGCTCTTGTTGAGCACACGGCCAGAGGGCCGGACGCCCTCGCGCGGCCACAGCTCGGTGATGTCCTCACGTACCTGTGTGGCGAGGCCCAGGCATTCCCCGAAGGAACGCAGCGCATCGGCGGTGACCTGGTTGGCCCCCGCAACGTACGCACCGGCCGCGAGTGCGCCACCGAGCAACGCCCCGCGCTTCGCCAATACCATGCCCTCGTACTGTGCCTCCGTGACGTCGATGCGCTCCTGGTAGGTGAGGTCGAGGTACTGCCCCTCGTAGTAGCGCAGCGCGGCCCTGTCGAGCCCCGCCACGACCTCAAGCGTGCGGTCAGCAGCCAGTCCGAGGCCCTGGAGGCGGAACGCGCTGAGCCGGGCTAGGGCGTGGAGGCCGTCGCCAACGTTGATGGCCTGCGCAGGTCCCCACACCCACCACACCGCGGAGCGCCCCTCGCCGGGGCCCTCCGAAGTTTGCATTTGCTCGTGGATGCGGACGGACTGGTATAGAAGCTCCGCCGCCGCACCGACGGTGGCGACCAGCTCGTCGTCGTTCCCGGCGGCCTCCACGGCCAGTGCGCCGTGCAGGCGCTCCGGTAGCGGCCCAACCTCGGGCGTGCCGTCCGTCGAGACCCAGCCGAGCTGATACTGCATCATGCGGTAGAGCGGCAGCGCGGCTGCGCGGGGCTCCTCAAAGAGCTTGCGCAGCGCGCGATCGACGGTTCCCTCATGGTCCAACAGCGGCTGAGGGAAGGTCATGGTGCGTTCGCTCCAGACGGCTCGGCAACGGCGACGACCTCGCGCAATTGTTTGACCGGGATTGCCCCGGCCCGAACGATGCGCGCCGGAGTGAATGTCAAGTCGAGGACGGTGGACGGTACCGAGGTCGCGCAGGGGCCGCCGTCCAAGACCATCGCCACGTCGTCGCCGAGTTGGCGCTCGACCTCCACTGGGGTTGTGGGGTTGAGGGACGCGTGGTAGTTGGCGCTGGTGCCCGTGATCGGTGCACCCAAGCCGGTGATGAGTGCGCGCGGCGCCGGGTGGCTCGACATGCGTATACCAACTGTCTCGCCGCCGCCCGTAACCGCGCCCGGGAGCGCCGAGTGGCACCGCAAGACGATGGTCAGCATGCCGGGCCAGAATCGCTCTGCCAGCGCTAGCGCCTCGGATGGCACGTCGCTGGCCACGCGATCGAGGTCGGCCAGGCTCGCAATCAACAGCGGCAGGCCTTGCGTGCGAGGCCTGCCCTTAATGGAGAAAATGGCGTCGACGGCCTTCGCGTCAAATGCATTGGCGCCGAGCCCATAGAGCGTGTCCGTGGGGTACGCAACAGCCCGCCCCTGGCGCAGCGCCTCGACGGCCGCCATTCGGTTCGCCTTGTTGTCGGGCACGCGCAGCATGGTGAAGCCGTCGGTGGGCGAGGAGAGCTGGCGCGAGTGTATCGCATGGGACCAGGCCGGGCTACCGCCAGGCATGGCTCCCGGTGCGGCGGTAGCCTGTCGCTAGGCACAAGGAGCCGATGTGCCCTAACATGCGACCCCACCGGAGATCACACCCCAACCATGGCCAAAACCCGGCCCTCGGACCCCAGCCATCGAGTTTCGACTACAGGCGACGTTGAGGTTTCTACGTACCTTGAGATCGCCCAAGAGAAGGACGCGCGCCGAGAGCCGTCCGCTCACAGCGGCGAGCAGCCACCGAGCCTGCCCGAGCCAACCGAAGTCATTGCGATCCTCGACTTCGGCTCGCAGTACAGTCGTCTCATCGCCCGCCGCATCCGCGAGCAGAACGTTTACTGCGAGCTCCTGCCCCACGACGCAGGGCGGGACGCCGTCGCGGGCCACAACCTCAAGGGCATCGTGCTGTCGGGAGGCCCCGCCAGCGTCTATGAGCCTGGCGCGCCGCAGGCACCGGCATGGGTTTTCGATGCCGGTGTTCCGGTCCTAGGCATCTGCTACGGCATGCAGCTCATCGCGCACCAGCTCGGGGGTGCCGTCGCCCAGGGCCGGGAGCGCGAATTCGGCCATGCGGTTATCCACCAGGACGGCGACTCGTCGCCGCTCTTCGGCGGCCTCGACTCCGAGATACCGGTGTGGATGAGCCATGGCGACCGCATCGACCAGATGCCACTAGGCTTCCGAGCGCTGGCCTACAGCGAGAATTCGCCCGTCGCCGCCATGGCATCGGATACAGGCATTTACGGCATCCAGTTCCATCCTGAGGTGGCGCACACGCCGCAGGGCGCTGAGATCATCAGCAACTTCGTCATGCGGATCTGCGAGTGCCGCGGCAACTGGACCCCCGGCAATTTCGTCGCCGAAACGGTGCAGCGCGTCCGAACCCAGGTGGGCGATGGCAAGGTCATTTGCGCGCTGTCCGGCGGCGTCGACTCCGCGGTCACGGCCATGCTTATCCACGAGGCGGTCGGCGAGCAGCTGACCTGCATCTTCGTCAACAACGGCCTGCTGCGGCGCGAAGAACCAGAGCGGGTCCGCGAGGTCTTCCAGCGGAACCTGGGACTGCGGCTCATCTATGTGGACGCCACGGAGCGCTTCCTATCGGCGCTGGCCGGGGTCATCGACCCGGAGGAGAAGCGCAGGCGCATCGGCAATGAGTTCATTGCTGTCTTCGAGGAGCAGGCCGGCGGCCTGGGACAGGTCGACTTCCTGGCCCAAGGAACCCTCTACCCCGACGTCATCGAGTCTCAGACCCGTGAGTCGACGGCCGCGCACAAAATCAAGACCCACCACAACGTGGGCGGCCTGCCTGAGCACATGCGCTTGGAGCTGGTCGAGCCGCTACGCTACCTGTTCAAGGACGAGGTGCGCCTAGTAGGCAAGGAGCTGGGGATGCCGCCTGAGATCCTCAACCGCCAGCCGTTCCCAGGGCCCGGGCTCGCTATCAGGGTCATCGGCGACGTGACATTCGAGAAGCTGGAGACGCTGCGCGCTGCAGACTGGATCGTCATGGATGAAATCAAGCGCGACGGACTGTACGACAAGCTCTGGCAATCCTTTGCCGTTCTCACCGATACGCAGACGGTCGGCGTCATGGGCGACCAGCGCACCTACCAGCACGTCATCGCGCTGCGAGCCGTCACCAGCGACGACGCCATGACGGCAGACTGGGCCCGCCTGCCCTACGAGACATTGGCCCGGACCTCGAACCGCCTCGTCAACGAAGTACCAAGCGTCAACCGCGTGGTCTACGACATCACCAGCAAGCCACCTGGCACCATCGAATGGGAGTGAGGCAGCGGCCTAAGGGTATAAGTATGAGCAACTTCTCGCAGGTCGCGCGCAACGCCTTCGCCGCGATGGGCCTCGGGTTGCTGATCGTCGCTGTGCCCTATGGCGTGCTGACCGACACACCGGTGCCCGTGGGCGCGGTCGTCGGCCTTGGCGTCGTTTCGCTGGCTGTATGGCTGCTCATGGCACGGCAGGCCCGTTGATGCGCATCCTTGTCCTCGGCGGCGGCGGGCGAGAGCACGCCATCGTGTGGAAGCTGGCGCAGAGCCCTCGCGAGCCCCAAATATTCGTGGCTCCGGGCAACCCTGGCACTCGGCACATGGCACTGAGCGTGGACATGGTCATCAATGACGTCGAGAGCGTGCTCCAGTTCGTCCTTGGCCACGACATCGACCTGACCATCGTCGGCCCTGAGGCGCCGCTTCAGGCGGGCGTCGCCGACCTACTGCGCGCCCACGGGCGCGCAGTACTTGGCGCGAACCGCGCCGCGGCCCGCATTGAATGGAGCAAGGCCTTCGCCAAGCAGGCCATGGCAGACGCCGGTGTGCCGACGGCGGCGTTTCGTGTGTTTGATGGCGCGAGCGAGGCACGGGCCTATGTCCGTGAGCACGGCGCGCCCGTCGTCGTGAAGGCCGACGGCCTGGCCGCGGGTAAGGGCGTGGTCGTTGCCAGCACGGTCGACGAAGCCTTGCGTGCCGTTGACGACATGATGATCGCGCGCGTCTTCGGCGATGCCGGTGAGAGCGTCGTTATTGAGGACTGCTTACAGGGACCGGAGGTGAGCGTCTTCTGCTTCACCGACGGCCGCACCGTGACGCCGCTGGTGGCCGCATGCGACGTCAAACGCGTGCTCGACGGGGACGCCGGGCCTAACACTGGCGGCATGGGCGGCTACAGCCCTCCGCCCTTTTGGACGCCCACTCTCGAGCGGGAGGTGCGCGAGCGCTGCGTCGAACCAGTGGTGAGGCACTTGGCGAAGGCAGGAACGCCCTACCAAGGCGTGCTCTACTGCGGGCTCATGCTCACGGCCGCCGGCCCGCACGTCATCGAATTCAACGCTCGCTTCGGCGACCCCGAAACGCAGCTCATCCTGCCGCGCCTCGAAAATGACCTGGTCGACGTCGTCGAGGCAGTCGCCACGGGTCATGTTGAGGCACTGAGCTTGCGCTGGTCCGACGCAGTCACCGTTGGCGTCGTGATGGCGTCGGGTGGTTACCCCGCCGGCTACCACACCGGCATGCCGGTCGCCGGCCTTGATGCGGTTCCTAGCGGCGTCATTGCATTCCACGCTGGCACTGCGGAGCGCGACGACGCTATCGTCACCGGCGGCGGGCGTGTCCTGGCCATGGTTGGCGTGGCGCCGACGCACGCAGAAGCCCGGCGGCTGGCGTACGAGGGCGCGGCCGCCGTCAGTTTCGACGGGGCGCACTACCGGCGCGACATCGCCGCCTTCGCGGACTACTAACCAGCCTAAGCGCGGCCGATGACGTTTTGGGACAACAGCGACAGAGTGCGCTCGCGCGTCTCTCCACGACCGAACGCGAAGCAATAGACGCGCTCGACGCCCTCGTCGCTCAACTGCTCGAAGCGCTTGATCACGTACGCCGGTGTCCCTGCGATGGCCAGATGGTCCGTGA
>CAUYXS010000095.1:0-5313 GCA_963577205.1 Dehalococcoidia bacterium
CAGAGAGGACCATGGCGGTCTCATGCTGCTTGAGCTGGCCTTCGCGGACGATGATGGACCAGGTGGGCAGGAATACCGTTGGGAGGGATGCGGCCTGGACGTAAGAGAGGGGGTCGGCGATGGGGACGACGTTGCCCGCTGGGACCACGACGAGCTCGGCGTATGAGCCTTGCAGCTGGGTACCGAGCATCTTGGGAAACGGGACGGTGGTCAGCAGCGGGTTGATCACGACCCGCTGGCCCACGGTGAGCTCGGCGACGCCGTTGCCGACCTCGATGATATCGCCCGCAGAATCGCCACCGAGGATGCGTGGGAATTGGTCGTCGGCCTGCTTGGTGCCCCGGATCCCTGCACGGGTGTAGAGGTCGAGCCTGTTAATGGAGGCGGCCCTGATTCGGATGAGAACCTCACCGGCGCTGGGCCTTGGGTCGGGCATTTCTCCGACTTCGATGACGGATGGGTCACCGTGCTTGCGGATGAAGGCTGCTTTCAACTTATCTCTCCTGTAGCCACCGTTGGATGAAGCGTGTGGCTCCTTGCCGACTTCGGACCGTGCCGTCTAGCTCCGCGCTACGCAGTGTCTGTAGGGCTTGCCCTGTGGGGGGGCCTGACGGCACGCCGATGCGGGCGAGCGCTTCGCCGTCTAGGTGACGCAGGACGAACTTGCTGCGCTGCATGTAGCTCCGGAGCGAAGCTCTGACTGGGGCGCTCTCCGAGACTGCTACTAGTGCGGACAGGGCCGCTTGGGGAATGTTTCGGGCGACCAGGTCAACCGCGCTCGGTGCCGCTCCGCTCAATTGAGGTTCGGCCTCCCGGAGCTGAACCGTAGCCAGCGCGAGAATGGCTTGACGCTTGGGTAAGCTCAGGCGGTGCGTCACGGCTGCGACATCGCTCGTGGATAAAGAGTACATCAGGGCCGCGAGGAGTTCCAAACCGCGAAGGTTGCGCCGGGTCGCGGAAAGCAGTGCTCGCCCGACGGCGTCGGCACGGAACGCGGGGTGGATCTGGCCAAGCAACCCGCGGCGGTGAGACTTCATGAGCGCGGTTGCACCTCGGGGGTCGATGAGCATTCGTTCGATCTCGTGGCGAACACGCGTGCCTGACAAGCGATTGATGAGAGGAGCGTCGCGTCGCATCCAGCGCGCGGTGGTTCGTTCGATGTGGAACCCCAGCCGGACCGCGTAGCGCACAGCGCGAAAGGTGCGTGTGGGGTCGTCTCGGAATGAGCGATCGTGCAGTACCCGGATGACGCCCGCGTCCAGATCGGCTCGGCCACCATGAGGATCAGAGACCTCACCGAAGTCGGCTGGTGCGAGCGACGCGGCCATGGCGTTGACGGTGAAATCGCGGCGGCGCAGATCCTGATCAAGGGTGCTTAGTGTGACGGAGGGCAGCGTCCCGGGTTGGGGATAGGTCTCCGTCCGGGTGGTGGCGAGGTCGAAGTGCTGCCCGCTGATCGTCAGCTTCACGGTGGCGAATGGCGTGATGGGGCCGACGCTGCCGCCGAGCGCCGACGTTAGGGTGCGGCCAAGGCCGTCAGCCGGCGTCTCAGAGGTGAGATCAATGTCGAGTACGGGCACGCCGAGCAGGGTGTCACGCACCACACCGCCGACGGCCCATAGCTTGGTCCCATGGGCATGGGCGGCCTGGCCCAACGCCTGGAGCAGCGCTAGCCGGTGCGTATCGAGCGCGTTCTCGAAGTGGAGCGATGGCATGGGATGAGCGTACCACGGGGCCTGTAGGCGGTTAGTGCTGGCCGCTGGAAGGGTCAAGCGTCAGGAGCTTACTCTAGGGGGATGACTTGCACCGCCGCAACGGCGATGACGAGCAAGACGTGCTCGCCTGGCGCCTCAGACACCGCGGTCGCGAGTGCGGAAATTTCTTCCTCAGTGAGTACGGGCACGCCCGCGTCGTCGCGACGTTCCCAGAGCGTTACGGTGGCGTTGGCCAGGGAGGCGATACGCTCCACTGTGGACCCGGCCGCGTTGGAGGCGACGGCGGTGATCCGCTTCGGGGATGCAACGGGTACAGGCTTCGGCTCTGGTTCGAGCGCACGGTCCTCCTTCATGATCTGCCAATGGTAGGCGCTCACCAACGCGGCGGCGACGACGACGCCGAAGCCCCAACGAACGTCGTAGAAGACTTCTGCACGTAGCTGGCGGTCGAGGGCAGCTTGCAGGATCTGGAAGAGCACGATGCTCGCGGAGATCAAGGTGGCGAGCACGGCGATGCCGAATACCGAGAACATGTAGGCCCGGCGGGAGAGCATCCCGCGTTCTGCAGGGTTAGCGGCGTCTGCCGCGACCTGCTTTCGGAGCCAGTGACGCACCCAGAGCGGCGCGCCCACGACGATGGAGGTGAACGCTGCGGCCAGCGGCGTGGCCCACCAGCGTGAACCTACTATGACGTTGCTTCCGGCACCAGTAATCAATCCGAAAATGACGCCTACGAGTACTGAGATGCCGATGGCCATGGTGGCGAGGCCTACGGCAGCTGAGAGGTAGCGGTAGACGCGGTCGCCAGAGACCGAACGTTGGGGATCTTCAATAGCATCTTGGGCGTCCTGCTGCGAGACCAATCGGTGGTATGTCCACAGCGCGACACCTGCGATAGAGACGGCTACGGCTGCAGGAAGCACGTCGAAGGGCGCTGCTGCTGATGCCCCTTCTTCCCCGCCGAGTACCCAGTCAAGGATGGAGAACACTGCGATGGAGACACCGGAAACGGTGACGACGAGGCCACCGAAGATGCCGATTACGTAGACGGCAGCGAGGCGGAACTCCGACGTGTGGTCACCGACTGTGGCACGGTGCCAGTGGAACCACCACCAGCCGCCGCCGACAAGGGCGATGGCCAAGCTGCTACGGGCGTTGTCGTCCCATAGATCGTCTGCACCGACGCCTGCGATGCTGTCGGTGAACAGGCTTGCGTAGGCATCGGCGAGCAGGCTGTGCAGGAAGAAACTTGCGCCCACGGCAAGCATGATCAGGCCGTAGGTGGAGGTGAGGTAGACGTAGAGCCGCCGCACAGCGACTGCGACTGCAGATGGCTGGCCTTCAACCGATTCGGTCCGCCAATGGAAGTACCAGACCACAGCCCATACCAGCGGCGCGGCGAACTGCGAGGCCTCAAGGTTTTCGAGCCCAAGCAGGTCACTGAGGATTTGGGACGCTGTGACAGCGACGACGACCCCGGCGATCATCATCACCGAGTACGTGTAGAACTTTCGGCCGAGGGTGCCGGCCTCTGTGGGGTAGGTGACCAGCGATTTGGACCCCGCGCGCGTCAGGAGGAGCCACACGGGGAACCCAACGATGGTCGCTGCGAGACCGAACGCGGCCTGGTCAGTGCCGCCACGCCGTCCGATGGCTGAATCGAAGATGCTCTCCAACGTGGACGAGACGAGGAGGGTCACTCCGGACGTTGCGAGCATGAGGGAAATGAAGGCAAGCCCGTAGAGGAACAGACGCCTTGTGGTGCCGACGCCGGGTATGGATTCGGTCCCTTTGGCACGCCTGACTGCAATGACGACTCCTGCAATTAGGGCGATGAAAATGAGAGGAAAAAAGAGAGCCGAGGCGATCACAAAGATATCCATGAATGCTCCTACGATGCGGCAGGGGACGGGGCGGGCTGCGGTATTGGTGTTGCGGTGGGCTTCAGGCGAGTGAACGGACAGCCGCTGAAGGGCCAGGGCGCTTCGGTCACTAGCCAGTCGTCATCGGACTTCGTGAGTGCGAAGCGAGCCTCGTGGTTGCTCTCCGAGAAGTCGAAGGGAGGTGACCCTCTGAAGCTCGTGACACTCACGGTCACGTCTGCCTCGTCGCCGTAGAGGTCAACGGAGTCGAGCTCTACGCGGAGCCCTGCGCTCTGGCCATCGGCGATGTGACGCCGGAAATCGGCTTGCGCGCATTCATCGACGGCAATGCTGGCTAGCATGTCGTAGGCAACGTCGAACGCACCGTCGTCGATGGCGAGGATGAAATCCTGGACGCGGGCTTCCGGTGAGCCTGGGGGCAGGGGCTCGGGATCGCCCGATGACGCCAGGAGCGTGACGATCACGGCGATCACTCCAAGCGCGCCCACACCTGCGGTCATTCCTGCCAACCAGCGTGCGGATGAGGTCGTGGGCATGGAGATCCCCCTGCTAGCGAGACGCATGGTCGCACGGGTGACATGCGAGGTACACGCGTCGCAGAGGCACGAAACGTTGAATCGGGTTGGTTACGGGCTCGCCGAGCAGATGTCGGGCCGGGGGGGGCACGAGCATGAGACGAGCGGCGTTAGCGGAATGTTCCCTAACGGGTTGCTGTGACGGTGAATTGACCTGGCTGGCTCGTCCGGTGCGTCAGGCCGCCAACCACAAGCACTGTGGGGCGTTCGACCACGAATGTTGTGTCATTGTTTTCGTCGAGGGCAATGGCCGACACGGTGACGTCGGCGCCGGTGCCAGCGATCGTCCTGAGCTCGAAGCGCTGGGGTATGCCATCGCGGTGGACCGACGCGAAGCCCTCAGCCCGCCAGCCAATGTCAACTTCTGCGTCGTCGGCGAACCCGGCTTCGGGGATGCTGATGTCGTCGATGCACCAGCCAGCCGTGTTGATGGAGTCGTCGGTGACGTAGTTGAAGCGCAGTAGTACGCCGGAACCGGCGTAGAGGGTCAGGTCGATCTGGTCTTCCATCCACCCACCGCTCTCGCCGGTATACGAGGGTCCCATCGAGGTGCCTATCGGGTCGTCGTTGGTGGTACGACCGCCTTCCAGGATGCGCCACGACTCGCCTTTGTCCGTGGACGCGGCGACGTAGCCGCGGTCGAAGCCGTTCTCGATGGCATACCACGACCAGAAGCGCAGGGTCGGCTTGTTGATGCCCCGGAGGTCGAATGTGCGGGTTAGCGTGGAGTCAATGCCATCTCCTCGGTTGCCCCACCAGCAACGATCGCCGCTGTGGGGCGCGACGGGGAGGACGGGAGTGCTGGATGCGCCGTCGAATCGCAACTTGAGAGGGATGTTGCCGGGATCGATGCGCAGGTACCAACCACCGAGCTGGGGCGCTGCGCCGTCGATGGCCCCCGGCGCCGCCAGCAGATGATCGACGCGCACGCTGCTAGGTGTGTCGATATAGGCGTAGGGACCGTCGACGGCGCGGGCGACGTTGGCTGCGAGCCAGTCGCCGAAGAACGATGAGAAATCATCGGGTTGGCTCTCGAAGAACGCGTTCATGCCGTCGACGCCATCCCGCGGCTCGCGGACGATCTGCTGGATGCCTTCGAGGCCGGTCCTGGCGTGCAGGTAGGAGAAGAGGAGCGATCCC
>CAUYXS010000096.1:0-5285 GCA_963577205.1 Dehalococcoidia bacterium
AACGAGCGCGTCGTGAGTGCGTCGCGGCCACCGGCGTTGTCGACGCGGACAACGCCGGGTTCCCAGTCGATGCCCGCGGTCGTGTTCAGCACGATCTTGTGGACGCGCTCCGGGTAGCGCAGAGCGGTGCTCATGGCGACCCAGCCCCCGAGTGACTCTCCCTCAATATGCGCTTTCTCCGCACCAACCTGATCGAGGAGATCGACGATCTGGTCGGAGAAACAGAGCGGGTAGCTTTCCGGCTCGAAGGGCTCGGGCCCTTCTGAAAGCCCGTGCCACAACAGGTCGATCGACATGACGTGGAAGCCTTCGCTCGCGAGGCGTAAGACGTTGCGGCCGTAGGCCTCCGCGTGGCCGCCGACGCCGTGGACTAGGACTAGTGGCTCGCCCTCCCCTGCCTCGATGGCACGAGTGCGATACTTGCCGTGGCTGTAGTACTTGACCTCGGCCCCTATCAGTTCATTCCATACAGATGTCATGGCACACACCTTCGCAAGGTCGGAGGCGCGAGTGTTCCACGCGCTGTGGGCGCGGTCAAGCGGGGTCTTGGGCGCGGCGCTGGTTAGCGGCCGTACCTTTCGAGTAACTGAACCCCCGCTTTACTGAACGCCGGAAACGCCGACTCCGCGTGCCAAAGCGGGTCTTCGTCCTAGCTTGGCCTTTTGTAGCACTCCAGCCGGTGAGTGCTCCATGGAACTGTTTGGGCGAGTGGCACCTCCGCCAGCTTTTCGCCGCCTTACGCGGACGCAAACGAAGGCCTAACTTGGCCCTCCCGTGGCGCCAAGCTGACACCGGGTAACCTGCTGGGCATCGAAGCCGAGCGGCGTGGCCGCCGCTCC
Source organism: Dehalococcoidia bacterium (assembly GCA_963577205.1). Lineage (GTDB taxonomy): Bacteria > Chloroflexota > Dehalococcoidia > Lucifugimonadales > Australimonadaceae > CAUYXS01. Next base: position 840 of record CAUYXS010000096.1, read on the forward strand.
TGTGTACCTCAACTACCCGTGCCTGGGGTCTCCCAGGCATGGCCCTTAAAGGCCTCCTCGCTATAATCCACAGGCGCGCCGCGAGACCGGAGGACACCGTTTGCGGTACGGCGACATCCAATCCAAGGCTCTTTGACACCCCCTCTCTTAACGGTGCACTGATGACCAGCACTTTCAGTCCAACCCCCGATGACCTAATTTCCGACGCCCGCGAGGCCGCCGCTCGCGTTCTTGAGATAACGGACCTCCTCGGCGGGAGCCAGCTTTACGGGCCAATGATTCCGGCCGTCAACCCCGCAGCCTGGGAGGTAGGCCATGTTGGTTGGTTCTTCGAGAAGTGGACCTTGCGCAACCTGTACGCGGCGGCGTCGATGGTCGACGGTGCCGATGCGCTCTACGACTCCTCCGTCATCCCTCACGACACGCGCTGGAACCTGACGCTCCCTTCCTGGCAGGCGACACGCGGCTACCTCACGTCCGTGGTCGAGAAGGCGCTGGCTCGTGTGGACGGGCGAGAATTGACCCCCGAAGAGGTTTACTTCCTGCGCCTGTCGGTGCTACATACTGACATGCACGCCGAGGCGCTCACCTATACGCGCCAGACGCTGGGCTACCCCGAGCCAGGCTTCACGACCCCCTTTGTGCGGCCGGAGGCGCCCGCGGGCTTCGACCCACACGATGTCTTCATCCCTGGCGGGACCTTCCAACTCGGGCCTGCACCAGGCGAAGAGCCCTTCGTCTTCGACAACGAAAAGTGGGGCCATGAGGTCAAGGTCTCGCCGTTCCGGATGAGCGCCACGGCCGTCTCCAACGAAGAGTTCCTGGCTTTCGTGGAAGCAGGTGGTTACCGTGACCGTGAAGTCTGGTCCGAGATCGGATGGGCATGGCGTGAGGCAACCGGGGCCGAGCGCCCGATCTACTGGCGGCGCGCTGCGGGCGGCACATGGAGCCTTCGGCGCTACGACCGCGAGGTGCCCCTGGCCCCGAAGGCAGCGATGATTCACGTGAACTGGCACGAGGCCAGCGCCTACTGCAAATGGGCAGGACGCCGGCTTCCGACCGAGCCAGAGTGGGAACTTGCGGCGGCGGGCGGGCTGGATGGCGCCACGAAGCGCCGGTTCCCCTGGGGCGACGAGCCGCCAACGCCCGAACGCGCCAACCTTGACTTTCGAGGGCGTGGCCCCGTCGATGTTCGGGCGCTCCCCGACGGCGACAGCCGCTTTGGCGTTCGGCAGATGATCGGCCAGGCATGGGAGTGGACGTCGACGGACTTCGCCCCTTACCCTGGATTTGCCACCGACCCCTACAAAGAGTACTCCGAGCCTTGGTTCTATAACCACAAGGTGCTCCGCGGCGGTGCTTGGAGCACCCGCAGCCGCCTGATCCGCAACACCTGGCGCAATTTCTACACGCCCGACCGACGCGACGTCATGTGCGGGCTTCGAACGTGCGCGCTCTGATGCGAATGACTACCGAGAGCACGCTACAGGCAAAAGGCTGACGTGCGAATCGCCGTCGTCACACCGGCTGGTCCTGGCGCCAATAACGGCAATCGGGTCACGGCGAACCGTTGGGCTCGCATCCTCCGTGGCCTGGGCCACCGAGTCTCGGTGGCCCAGCAGTACGACGGCCGGGACGCCGACCTTCTCGTCGCGGTGCATGCCGTGCGGAGCGCGGGCGCGATCCAGCGTTTCAGCGAGCATCGCCCTGGCCGCCCCATCGTGGTCTTGCTGGCCGGCACCGACATCTACGGCGACCTGTACGGCAGCGAAGAAGGACGGCGGTCGGCGAGGGTGGCTGACCGCCTCGTGACGCTACAGCCGCTAGCCATCGAAGAGCTGCGAGGTCCCGACCAGAGGAAAGCACGCACGATTGTCCAGTCTGCCGCACCGACGGTAAGCCCGGGCCCCTCGTTGAGCGCTCGCCACTTCGGCGTAGCAGTCATCGGCCACTTGCGCCTGGTGAAAGACCCTTTTCGCGCCGCGCTGGCATCGCACCAGGTACCGGCGTCCTCGGGACTCCGGATCGTCCAGGGCGGCCGCGCGCTATCCCTCGACATGGCTTGCTGGGCCCAACGAGAGGCCGATGCCAACCCGCGCTACCGGTGGCTCGGCGCTGTCCCTCATTGGCATGCGCGCCGTGTCCTGCGCCGCGCCCACGCGATGGTGATCTCATCGGTCTCCGAAGGGGGCGCCAACGTCGTTTCCGAGGCGGTCGCGGACAGTGTTCCCGTGCTCGCATCGCGGATGCCAGGCAATGTGGGGCTGCTGGGCGAGCGCTACCCCGGCTACTTCCCGGTGGGAGGCACCGCGGAGCTCGCCGGGCTCCTCATCCATGCCGAGGAGTCCATCGCGTTCCGACACGAGCTCGTGGCCGCCGCGGCGGCCTTGAAGCCGCTGATCGACCCAGCGTATGAAGCGGCGGCGTGGCGCGACCTCATCGCGGAGCTGGCGGACTAACGCAGGCCTGGCTCTAGCTACCGGGCCAGGCGCCGCATGCCCGCTGAGGCAAGGTCGACGGCTAAAACCAGCAACAGGTACCAAACCAGCAGCAGCGTGACATTTGTGTAATGGAAGTGGCTAAGGGACAGGCGGAACTCCATTCCGAGTCCTCCTGCCGCCACCAGCCCTACCACGACGGTCGTGCGGATAATGACCTCCCAGCGGTAGAAGCTGTAGGTGACGAAGCGCGGCAACGTCGCCGGGAGCACGCCGTAGGCCATGACCTTCAGCCAGCCAGCTCCCGCCGTCCGCAGAGCACGCGACGGACGCTCATCCATCCCCTCAACGACCTCCGCGGACAGCTTGCCAAGGATACCGAAGTTGTGAATGGCGAGCGCAACGGCACCCGGTAGGATCCCCGGCGCAAGCACGAAGACCAGCAGCATGGCCCAGACCAGCTCCGGCACCGAGCGCGTGACGGCGTAGATGAAGCGGATGGTAAAGAGCCACGCTCCCCACGTACGGCTGCCGTAGGGGGCCAGGTCGCCGACCATTACATTGCGCGCCGCGAAAATGAACGTCACCAGCGCTCCGGCGACGGCGAAGGCAACCGCCAGCACGCTCATGGCCAGCGTGTCCAAGGCCAACCGCCCCGTGCTCGCCCACGCGCTTGCTCGTAGGTACGCGGGCGTCGTGTTCGTATCGACCCCCAGCAACTCCTTCAAGAAAGACCACGCCCGTGAGGCGGTCTCCGCCGAGAAGAAGGCGTGGCTATAGCTAGGGTCCAGCACCAGAACGAACAGCCATGACGAAGCCATGAGGACGAGCGCCAGGGCCACGGTGAAGCGCACGAAGGTGATCCGCGGTGGGCGAGCGATGGGGCAGGGCAGCCCGGCGGCGCGCACGGTCATGCCAACCGCCTCCGCACCTGCGTGCTCCACTGATCCACCAGCAGCACGAGGATCACCAGGGCCCAGAGGAACGTCCAAGCCCGGCCGTAGGCGAGGTCGGCGAGTGCGATCTGGATCTGGAAGCCAAGCCCACCGAGTCCGACCCAGCTCAGGATCGCAGCCGAGCGTATGCCGCACTCCAGTCGGTAGAACGTGTAGGAGAGCATGTCGGGAAGCGCCATGGGCAACCTCCCGTACCAGAACACGCGCCACTCGGACGCCCCTGCCCTCCGCAGCGACTCAAGCGGGGGCTGCGGCACGTCTTGGAGCAGCTCCGCATAGATGCGGCCGAGCATCCCTCCGTACGGGATGCCCAGTGCTAGGACGGCGGCGATCGGCGAGAGGCCAAGCGCCGCGACGAACACCAGCGCCCACACCAGCTCGTGGATCGACCGAAAGAAGGCCAACAGTCCACGGACTAGGCCCACGTTGATGGCCGAGGCCGTACGGGATCCGGTAAGCGTGCCGGAGGCGACTGCACCGAGGGGCATGCCGATGGCGAGCGCCACGGTCAAACCAGCCACTGCGTAGGCCACAGTGCGCCAGGCAGAAGTGATGGCTTTGCCAGCCAATTCCAACGACAACTCAGGGCGGAAGGCCGCCCCGAAGATGTCGCCGATGGCGGCGAGTCCGCGCGGATGCAGGACCCCGCTGGACCAGTCCACGGCGAACAGGCTGAGCACGAGCGCGCCGAGCAAGATCAGCGTAAGGACGCGCCGGCTCTCGAGCCAGCGCGGCTGCGCGGGAGGCCGGGGTAGTGCGGCGCTAGAGCGCACTATCTCGGCCTCCGAGCTCGTACAGCGCGTCGAGTCGTTCGTTGGTCAACTGCGCGGTCGGGAGATCGAACTGCATGACGCCGTTGCGGAAGCCAACCGCACGCCCGAAGTAACGCTTGGCCAGTTCGACCGTATGGATGCTGGCAATCAGCGTCTCTCGTGCCTCCTCCGTGACGGCAACCAGCAGGCGCAGCACCTCGTCGGCGCGCGCGGGATCCAGGGAGGCCACCGGCTCGTCAGCCAGAGCTATGCGTGGGTCTTGCACTAGCAGCCGGGCGA
>CAUYXS010000097.1:0-5248 GCA_963577205.1 Dehalococcoidia bacterium
CCTCTCTCGCCTGCGCCTCGGTATAGGTCGCTGCACGAGGCCGTGGCCGTGGCCGTAGTGAAGTTATTCTAGCAAACGATTATGAAGGCGTACCGGATTTATACTCACCGCGGTCCCGAAGGCGGAGGATGACGTCGGCAGCGGGTCTCGGGCGCGGCTAGCTAGCAGCCCTTTTCGCTTCCTCCCACAACATCCGCTTGGCGTCTGTTCCTAGCTCCACCAGCGCGGTCCCTCCCTGTCGCACCGCGCCCTCAAGGTGCCGAAACCGCCGCGCGAAACGGTCGTTCGAGCCACGGAGCGCCGCCTCGGCGTCGATGCCCATACGGGCTGCGTTCACTGCGGCCATGAACAGCACATCTCCCATCTCCGCCTCGCGCAGCGCGGCCGATTCAGCGTCGCGTAGCTCGGCTATCTCCTCGCTCAGCTTAGCGAGGGCCGCGGCGTCCGACTCGAAGTCGAAGCCCGCACGCCCTGCGCGCGCGGCCACCGCCTGGGCGTAAGCGAGGGCCGGCATCGACTTCGGCACTCCGTCCAGCATGGAGCGCTCGCCATGGCCTCTGGCGGCACGCTCCTGGGCCTTGATCCGCTCCCATTGGCCGAGCACTTCGCCTGCGCTGCCCGCCACCTCGTCGCCGAAGACATGCGGATGCCGGCTGACGAGCTTATCGGTCAGCCGCTGCACCACGTCGTCGATCGTGAACCGGCCAGCGTCGGCGCCGATTTGCGCATGGAACACGACCTGGAGCAGCACATCGCCCAACTCCTCAACCATCTGCTCAGGCTCGTTGGCATCGATGGCCTCCAGCGCCTCGTACGCCTCTTCCAGAAGTGAGTTGCGCAACGACCCATGCGTCTGCTCAAGATCCCATGGGCACCCCTCCTCGGGCGCACGCAACCGGCGCATGGTTGCCAGCAGTCCATCGAAGAGGCTTCGGTCTCTGTCGGCATTGGCCACGATCAGTCCTCCAGGCCCAAGTTGGCTATCATTGACGACTGTGACCATACCCGAGCGCAAGACCACCACCCACACCCGGCGTTGGGTCCGCACGCTGTCCGCAGTCGCGCTGGCGCTGATTTTCGTTACGACCAGCGTGCGCTTCGCCGCCAACAGCCTGTCGCTCTACGACGCGCTCTTCGACCGCCACGGCGTCTCCGAGCAAACCGGGATCACCGACGAGGGCCTGCGTGACGTCGGGCGCCAGGTGCAGAACTATTTCAACAGCGCCTCGGAGCCGCTACAGGTGTCAACGGAGGTGTTCGGGCGCGAGCGGGAGCTGTTCACCGCGCTGGAGGTCGAGCACATGGCTGACGTGAAGCAGCTGTTCTTACGCACCTACCGGGCGCAGGGCGCGGCGGCGCTCTATCTGCTCATCGTCAGCGTCGTTGCCGTCGCCACTCTTCGCAGGCGCGCAGTGAGTGAGTTGGGACGCTGGCTACAGTGGGGCGCGGTGCTCACCGCAGTGGCGATCGTTATCGCCGGGGGAATGAGCATCGTCGCCTTCGGCCCGGTGTTCAATCTCTTCCACGCACTGGGCTTCCCGCAGGGCAACTACCTGTTCGATCCGCGAACGAGCCTGCTGGTGCAGGTTTTCCCTTTCGGGTTCTGGCGGGACGTGACACTAGTGGTCGGCGCCGTCACGCTCGCGCAGGCGGGCCTGTCCTGGGTTGTGGGCTACGGCTTAGCGCGGTGCGTGCGTGGTTGGCAAGGCGTCAGCACCTAGCAGAGGGTGCCTACGCCGAGCAGGCGCAGTTGCCGCCGCAGGCACAGCCACCGCCAGATCCCGCGACGGCACCGCCCGCGTTGCCGATCATCGCGGGGGCCATCATCGAGACGAGCCGCTTCGCCGGCGCCTCGCAGTTCGGGCAGTCGGCGCTTGCCGCGCCCGACATGGGCTGGAGGCGCTCAAAACGCGAGCGGCAGACGGGACAGACGTATTCATAGAGGGGCATGGCACGCTTGACTATAGGGAGTTGGCCTCTCACGTGCAATACGACGGGGTCTTGAGCGGCCCTAGCCCCTGAAGCGGTAGCCAACGTTCCAGACCGTGTCGATGAAGGTGTGCTGCGCGTCTTCGATCTTGCTCCGCAAGCGCCTGATGTGCACGTCCACCGTCCGGGTCCCCCCGAAGTAGGCGTACCCCCACACTTGCTCAAGCAAGGTCTCTCGGCTGTACACGCGCCCGGGATTCGACCCCAGCACCTTCAGCAACTCGTACTCCTTGAAGGTGAGCAGTACCGGGCGGCCAGCAAGGAACACCTCGTATCGGTTCGTGTCGATGACCAGGTCTCCGTTGCTGACCACGCCGGGGGCCGGAGGCGGTGTCACGGCATCCAGCAGGCGTTGCACGCGCAGCGCAAGCTCGCCGCGAGGCCACGGGCAGACGATGACGTCTCCGGTGGGTATTCGGAGCTGCGGGGCGTCCAGGTGATCGGCGGATACGGCAGCGATGGTGGGCATCGAAGAGGACCGCGGCTCGCCGGGGATCGTTTCAGCGGCCTGTCGGTCTGCCTGCGTCAGGTCGAAGAGAATCGCGTCCGGACGCAACACCTCCATGGAGTCCTCGCCGGCGGTGGCGACCGTATAGCTGATTTCGTCACGCTCGAGGCACTCAAGGAGCTCCTCGCCAAGCCCGGTAGTAGCCGGCGAAAGGATCAGGACGCGGCGGGCGGCGGCCCGGGGTTGCAAGGCGTCGAGGGAGCTGTTCCCTGGCGTCACCACCAGATTTTGCCCGCGACGGAGTCCTCGAGGGCCGCGTAGTCCTGCGTCCACAGACCCGTGCTGAGGTACTTCCAGCCGCCATCGGCAAAGAGGCAGACAACGTCGGCTTTGTCCTCCCGCTGAGCCACGCGCAATGCGGCCGCCAGCACCGCGCCCGATGAAACGCCGGCGAAGATACCCTCTTGGTGTAGCAGGTCGGCGGTCCGGCGAAAACTCTCCTCGCCAGTGATCATGTGACGAGCGTCGAGCAACGAAAGGTCGAGGATGGGAGGAATGAACCCTTCCTCCAGGCTTCGGAGGCCCTGGATACGGTCGTCTGGGGTCGGCACCGCCGCGATGATTTTCACGGCGGGGTTGTGCTCTTTGAGCCTACGTCCGTTGCCCATCAACGTACCGCCAGTTCCCAGCCCAGCCACGAAATGGGTCAGCTCGGGCACGTCGGCGATGATCTCAGGAGCCGTCGTTTCGTAGTGCGCTGCTGGGTTCGCCGCGTTCCCATACTGGTAGAGCATGACGTACGACGGGTCCTGCTCGACTATGCCCCGTGCGAGCTCGATGGCGCCATTCGTCCCACCATCGCCCTCAGAGTAGATGACCTTCGCACCGTAGGCCCGTAACAGATCGGTGCGCTCCGGCCCAACGTTCTCCGGCATCACCGCCGTGAAGCGATAGCCAAGCCGCCGTGTCACCATCGCCAGCGCTATCCCCGTGTTGCCGCTGGTGGGCTCAAGGATGATCCGGTCCTTGGACAACTCGCCCGCCTCGTGCGCGGCCTGAACCATGCGCCGCGCGATCCTGTCCTTCACGCTCCCGGTCGGGTTGTGGCCCTCGAGCTTCGCGAAGATGCGGACACCCTGGCGGGGGCTGAAGCTGGCTAGTTCGACGAGAGGCGTATTGCCTATGGCCTCGACGATGTTATCGCTGCGCATGGTTTGGAACCGCGCCGCGCGACCCCGACTGGGGTCGCACGGTGCACGCGGTCACTGTCTCGTCCTTCGGTTCGTGTTTAACCGGCCGCCACGCCGTCCGCTGCCAGCTCGGGGGCTGGGGCAAGACCGCAGAACACTTCGTAGTCGATCAACGCGGTCACCGTCGGGTGGTCGCCGCACAACGGGCATGCCGCATCCCGGCGCGTTTTGACCATCCGGAACTCCATGTTAAGCGCATCGACCAGGAGCAACCGGCCCAGCAGTGGCTCGCCCACCCCTAGCAGCAACTTGACGACCTCAGTCGCCTGGATGCTGCCCACCGTGCCGGTAAGCGCGCCCAGCACCCCGGCCTCAGCGCAGTTGGGCACCATGCCCGGTGGTGGTGGTGACGGGAACAGGCAGCGGTAGCAGCCCTGGCCGGGGAGGTAGGTGGTCACCTGACCGTCGAAGATCAGGATGCTGCCGTCCACCAGCGGCTTGCCGCTCAGGTAGGCGGCGTCGTTGACGAGGTAACGGGTTGCGAAATTGTCGGCGCCGTTCACGATGACGTCGTAGTTCTTCATCACCTCCATGGCGTTGTCGGAGTTGATGGCGAACTCGTGGGCCTCAAGGTTCACGCCAGGGTTGTAGCGCGCCAGGGTCTGGCGCGCGGACTCCAGCTTGGACAGGCCGATGGTCTCGGTGTTATGCAACACCTGCCGCTGCAGGTTGCTGAGGTCGACGGTGTCGAAGTCGACGAGGCCGATGGTGCCAACCCCTGCCAGCGCTAGGTATATCGCGACCGGGCCGCCGAGGCCGCCGGCACCAACGATCAACACCTTAGAGTCGAGCAGCGTGCGCTGCCCTTTGCTCCCAATCTGGGGCATGATGATGTGTCGGCTGTACCGCTGTACCTGATCCGGGGTCAGCATGGGTGCTGTGGTCATGGTTCCTTGTCCTTCCACTCTTCGGTGCCGCGTTCTCCCCAGTCTGTCGTGAGCCCAGGGCGGCGGCAACCGCCTACGTTACTCCTTGCGTGCGTACACGCAAGGAGGTGATGAACTTACGTCAGTCCGGCGACAGGCTTTCGGGGAAACGCCAGTTCCTGCACGGTGGTCGCCTCCAAGACCTGCTGAACCGCGTCCTCGACACCCCGCCAGATGTCGCGCTGCGTACAGCTGCCCGACAACACGCATTCGTCTGCATCGGTGATGCAATCCAGCGATGAAGTGCGCCCTTCGAGCGTCGCGACGATTTCGCTCAGCGTGATGTCGGCGGCGGCCCGGGCCATCAGGTGTCCGCCGCGCGGACCCCGGCGACTCCGGATGAAGCCGAACTTGTTCAGCGTCGTCAGGACCTGATCCAGGTACGGTTCGGGGATATGCTGACGCAGGGCGATCTCCGCAGTTCGCACGGGACGCTCGGCCCCTTGCTGTGTGAGGTCCACCAGGGCTCGGACGCCATAGTCAACCTTCATCGGAACGCGCATGCCGAATTCTCCCCAGCGTGAACAGTCTCCCCGTCCACGTAACCTCAGTATCGTAGCAGTGGCGGCCGCGTAAGACAATAAAGTCAGTCGACAATAGGTTTTTGGCCCCGCGATGGCCTATACCCTGCTCCA
>CAUYXS010000098.1:0-5100 GCA_963577205.1 Dehalococcoidia bacterium
CCTTCCTGGACCGCAGGAAGGAAGCCGCCGTCCGTGATGTAGATGGTCTGCTTGACGATATCGTCCAGCGTCCCGCCAACCGACTCAATAGCGGCCTGCACGTTGGCGTAGACCTGGCGTGCCTGCGCCTTCGGATCGTCTCCACCGACCATCTCGCCGTCCAGGCCGACCGCCGTCTGCCCTGCGATGAACACGAGGCCGCCGGCCTGCACGACCTGCGAGTAGCGGCCTAGGGGTTTCGGTAGCGTCGGTGGGTTCAGGTGCTTGGCCATCGTATCCTCCGTTAGGTGCCCGGCCCGCGCAGGGTTGCCCTCAAACAAGCGGGCAAGCGTGGAGCGAGCGCGAGTATATCGGCCGACGGTTGATGGGCGTGCGCCATATACTCGCGCCATGGGCACCACCAAGTTCGACCACGCCCGCTTCGTCGTCACCATGGACCCGTCGCGCCGCATCATTCGCGACGGCACGGTCATCGTCGATGGCGATCGCATCACGCACGTTGGCAAGGCGGCCGCGCTCGCTAGCGTGCCGGCGGACCGGACCGTGGACGCGCACGACATGGTGATGACGCCGGGGTTCGTGAACGGCCACATCCACCTCAGCTACGCGCACATGTTCCGCGGTGCCTTCGCCGAAGACATGGAGCAGGGCGAGTACTTCCGTTCCATTTTCGCGGTGCAGGCCGCCATGGACGAGGCCGAGGAGTACCAGACCACGCTGCTAGCAGTCACTGAACTGCTCAAAGGAGGTACGACGACCTTCCTTGACCCCGGCAGCACCAAGTACCTCGACGCCGGGCTCCAGGCGTACACGGAGTCGGGATGCCGCGTCGTCACCGGCATCCACGTGGCCGACCAGCCCAACCCCGCCAACATACCGACGTTCGAGCCTGCTGAGGCCATCCATCTCACCGCCGACGCCATTCACCGTTACCACGGCCGACTTGGCGGGCGTATGAGCGTCTGGGCGATGCCTTTCTCGGACGACTGGGCCTCGGACGAACTGCTCCAGGGGCTCAAGCGTCTCGCCGACGACCATGGAACAGGCCTGACGTACCACCACATGAATCGCCCGGAGAGCATCGAAAGGACACTGGCCTCGTTCGGGGAGCGCCCGACGAACCACCTTGAGTCAATCGGCGTGCTCGGGCCCAACGTCTTGCTAGCACATGTCATTGACCTCGACACCGGAGAGATCGAAGCGATGGCCCGTACCGGCACCTCAGCGGTAGTATGCCCTCCTGCGTTCCTCAAGCTGGCTCAGGGCGGCATCGCCAGCAGCAAGCTCCCCGAGATGCTCGCAAGCGGCGTGCCCGTCGCCTTTGGCACCGACTCCGCCAACAACGGCAACCTCATCGAGGCCGCGCACGCAATGCGCGTCGGGGCGCTGCTTTACAAGGACGCTCGCTCAGACGCCTCGCTGCTGCCAGCGGAACAGGTGCTGGAGATGGGCACCATCCAGGGTGCGCAGGCACTCGGGCTCGGCAACGACATCGGGTCGCTCGAAGCGGGGAAGAAGGCCGACCTCGTGCTGTTCGATACTCGGCGTGTGGAGTGGAGGGCGCTCCACAACCCCATCAACGCCCTTGTCTATAACGCCGACGGGCGCAGCGTCCACACGGTCATGGTCGACGGCGCTGTCGTGGTGGACGGAGGCCAGCCGACATTCGTTGACGAAGGCGCGCTGGTGGACCGGACGCAGGAGATGGCCGAGCGACTTCTCGCCCAGACGGGCATCACACCGGCCATTCGCTGGCCGGTCGAGTAGCGCGCTACGCCTAAGAGGCTGATGCGGGTGTTCATCGGCCCATGGTCACTGGTGAACGTCGCGTACCTTGGGCGAATGGAGAGCATACGCACTCGCCCAAGGGCGTACACAGGCAATGAACGACGGGGCAGTCGGCACGGCGATCGTCGTGCCGAACGAAATGCTGGAGGCGAGCGCCTATGTGGCGTCGCACGATGGCGCGCCGTTGCGAGGCGGCGGCTTCGCCGATGGCTCGACCGGGACCCGATGGGACATCGCAGGGCGCGCCATGGCTGGCGAGCTACGGGGCGGGCGCGGAACAGCTAGCCCAAGCCCCGTCCTTTCACGAGTTCTGGTTCTCGGTCGCCGGCGCGAACCCCCGCATCGGTTTTATGGCGATGGCAAATGAAACCTGCGGTCGGCAATGCCCGGTCACCAATGGCCCGCGACGCCCGGCCAAGATAACCTAGTGGCATTCCGGCGCATGCCAGGCCGCTCAACCTCATTGGAGACACTCACCTGATGACCACCGAAACCAGCACTGGCGTCGACGATCTCTGCATCAACACCGTTCGTGTCTTGGCCATCGACGCCGTAGAGCAAGCCAAGGTGGGGCACCCCGGTGCGCCAATGGGCGCCGCGGCCATGGCCTACGCGCTCTGGGACAGGACCTTACGCCACGATCCGGCCGATCCGTCCTGGCCTGACCGTGACCGCTTCGTTCTCTCCGCGGGCCACGCCTCCATGCTGCTCTACGCGCTGCTCCACCTCACCGGCTACGACCTGCCGCTGGAGGAGTTGAAGCGCTTTCGGCAGTGGGGCAGCAAGACGCCAGGCCACCCGGAGCTTGGAGTGACACCCGGAGTGGAAACGACCACCGGTCCGCTGGGTCAGGGCTTCGCAAACGGCGTCGGCATGGCCTTCGCCGAACGCTGGCTCGCGGAGCGCTACAACAGGCCAGGCCACGAGATTATCGACCATCGCGTCTACGCCATCGTCTCTGACGGCGACCTCGAGGAGGGGGTGGCGTCTGAGGCGGCATCCTTTGCGGGCGCGCATCACCTGGGTAAGCTCATTTATCTCTACGACAGCAACGGCATCTCTATCGAAGGTGATGTTTCGGTGACTTTCAACGAAGACACCGGCGCACGATTCCGAGCGTACGGGTGGCACGTCGTCGGCCCCATCGACGGCCTCGCCGCCGGCGAGGTCGAGTCTGCACTGCGCGAGGCGCAGGCCGAAACCAGCCGCCCAAGCCTCGTCATTTGCAAAACAATCATTGGCTACGGCTCGCCAAATAAGGCCAACACGGGCGAGGTGCACGGCGCGGCGCTGGGCCCGGAGGAAGCCAAACTCACCAAGGCTAACCTCGGCTGGCCGCACGAGGAGCCCTTCACCATTCCTGGCCCCGCTCTCGCGCACTTCCGCGAAGCCCTGCCCCGCGGGCAGGGCTGGAGCAGCGATTGGCGCGTGCGGCTGGCGGCGTACACGGCAGAGTACCCCGCAGAGGCCGTCCAGCTCGCGCTGGACCTGTCAGGTGATCTGCCCGACGGCTGGGCCAGCGAGCTGGCCCACTTGTTCGACACTGACGCCGCGGAAGGCAAGGCCATGGCGACGCGCATCGCATCGAGCCGCACGATGAACGCAATCGCCCAGCGGGTCCATTCCTTCGTCGGCGGCTCCGCCGACCTGGCCCCGTCTACCAATACGCTGATTGCCTCCCGGGGGGATTTCGGGTTCGAGAGTAGCAACGTCAATATGCATTTTGGTATCCGCGAGCACGCCATGGGGGCCATCGCCAACGGGATGGCGGTCCACGGTGGGCTAATCCCTTACACCGCCACGTTCCTGGCTTTCTACGACTACATGCGCCCAGCCGTTCGGCTCGCCGCGCTCATGGAGCAGCGGGTTGTTTTCGTTTTCACCCATGACTCCATCGGCCTGGGCGAGGACGGCCCGACGCACCAGCCCATCGAGCAGATCATGAGCGCCCGGCTCGTCCCTAACCTCGTGCTGCTGCGGCCCGCCGACGCCACTGAGACGGCAGCCGCGTGGCAGGTGGCATTGGAGCGGCGAACGGGGCCCACCGTGTTGGCGCTCTCACGGCAGAGCCTGCCGACGCTCGACCGCAGCATCTACCCACCCGCAGCCAACGTCGCCTACGGCGCCTACACGCTGTGGGAGTCGGGGCTCGACCCTCAGGCCATCGTCATCGGCACCGGCTCCGAGGTGCCGGTCGCGCTGCAAGGCGCGCGCCTCGCAGCGGAACAAGGGTTGTCGGTACGCGTGGTCTCCATGCCGTCATGGGAGCTCTTCGCGGCGCAGCCGCAGGCGTACAGGGACACGGTGCTGCCGCCGTCCATCACCGCTCGCGTGTCCATCGAGGCCGGCGTAACCCTGGGCTGGGAGCGCCACGTGGGGTCGCACGGCGTCTCCATTGGCATCGACCGCTTCGGTGCATCAGCCCCGATCGCCGATCTCCACCGCGAGCTTGGCTTTACCGCCGAGCACGTCGCCAATGCCCTTGCGTCGGTCGTCAGCGGTTAGCCCCGTTCATGACCGATCAAAGCCACCGTCTTCGACCTAGATGGAACGCTGGGGTAGTACGGATGCCTCAAGGCACATTCGCCGCCATCGCCGCCCGGGTTGGCTCCATCAAGGCGCGGCGGCCAAAGCGATTGGCAACGGCACTGCCCGTTACGACAACGCCTTCAAGCAGGCCCCACGGTCAGGGGAAAAAGCGAGGGGCGCCCATCTGGGCGCCCCTCGCTTTTTCTGCCTGATGTAGGTTAGGCGTCGAAGTACAGGGAGAACTCGTACGGGTGCGGGCGGAGCCTGACAGGGTCCACCTCATTAGTCCGCTTGTAGCTCAGCCACATGTCGATCAGGTCTTGGGTGAAGACCCCGCCCACTTTCAAAAATTCGTTGTCGGCCTCCAGCGCATCAAGCGACTCCTCCAGCGAGCCGGGGACCTGGGCGATCTTGGCCGCTTCCTCGGGCGGAAGCTCGTAGATGTTCACTTCAAGTGGCTGGCCAGGGTCAATCTTGTTTCTGATGCCGTCCAGCCCAGCCATAAGCATGGCGGAGAAACCCAGGTAAGGGTTGCAGGTCGGGTCCGGCGGACGGAACTCGACGCGCTTCGACTTCGGGCTGGATGAGTACATGGGAATACGTGCGGCGGCGCTGCGGTTCCGGGCCGAGTAGGCCAGATTGACCGGCGCCTCGTAGCCAGGCACTAGCCGCTTGTAGGAGTTGGTGCTAGGGGCGAGGAATGCCATCAGCGCGGGTGCGTGCTTCAGCAGGCCACCGATGTAGTGGCGCGCCATCTCGCTGGTCAGTGCGTAGCCCGTAGCG
>CAUYXS010000099.1:0-5087 GCA_963577205.1 Dehalococcoidia bacterium
TCTGCCATGGAGGCAGAGCCCGAGGGACAGCGCCCGGAGCGTCCCGCGCGAAGGGAGGCTATCTCTCGCGCGGGCCTCAAGAAGGCATTGGTTAGCTGGCTGACTTCTGCTTGGCCGCTCGCAGGAACGGCGGCAGGGCCAGCTCGCTCTCCTCGCCTAGCATGTCACGCAGGAAGTCGGAGATATCGTCGTCGCGCAGAGTGCCGGCCTCGACGGTGGGTAGGCCAGTGGCAATGATTGTCACGCGCACTTCCCCTTCCATCTTCATGTCGGTCAGCATGCCGAAGATGATGTTGGCCTCGGGGTCGACGGACTTGCCGATGACATTGGCCGCGTCCTGAACCTCGCGCAAAGTGAGGTCCACCCCTCCGGTGATATTGAAGAGAACGCCGCGGGCACCCTCAATGCTCACGTCCAGCATCGGGCTGTTGATGGCGGCCTTTGCGGCCTCCACGGCGCGGTTCTCGCCCGATGCGGTGCCGATGGCCATCCAGGCGGGGCCGGCCCCGCTCATGATGGTCTTGACGTCGGCGAAGTCGAGGTTGATCTCGCCGGGCACGGTGACTAGCTCGGCGATGGACTGGACGCCCTGCCTGAGCACGTCGTCGGCGATCTTGAACGCATCCTCTGCCGTGACATCCTCATCGCAGAAGCTGGTGAGACGGTCGTTGGGGATGACAATGAGAGTGTCGACCTTGTCCTTCAGTCGAGCAATGCCGTTCTCGGCGTTCTTGGCGCGGCGCCGGCCCTCAAAGCCGAAAGGTTTCGTGACCACGGCGATGGTGAGCGCTCCGGTCTCCTTGGCGACCTCAGCCATGACGGACGCCGCGCCGGTGCCGGTGCCGCCGCCCATGCCGGCGGCGATGAAGACCATGTCGGCGCCGCGGACGGCTTCGTAGAGTTCCTCCCGCGACTCCTCGGCTGCGGCGCGGCCGATCTCGGGGTCGCCGCCGACGCCCAGACCCCGCGTAAGCCTGTCGCCGATGCGAATCTTGACCGGCACGTCCATGCGAAGCAGGTGCTGCGTGTCGGTGTTGATGGCCAGGTACTCAACGCCTGGCACTCGCTCTTTGTACATGCGGTTGACGGCGTTGCAGCCGCCTCCGCCGACGCCGATGACCTTGACCTGCGCAATCCCGTCCGCGGGGAGTAGGTTATGCCCGAATGTTTCCATGGTCTTGTGCTCCCTTTTCGTGCTTCGCTCTTTCGAGCTCCAAGCTTGGTGGCGCGTTTCTTGTTCTCGTGGACCGCCGGATGTTGGGCCGGCGGCGTATCGTCGATACCTACGCGGTCTTGGTCGCCACGCGCAGCCGTGCACTGCGGCTTCGGCGATTGCGAGCGACCTCTGCGGCCGACGGGCGGATGACCTTCTTGTTGAGGGCGTCCAGGCCGTCGGTAGTGCGAATGAAGTTCTTGAGGATGCGGTCTTCGAGAGAGTGGTAGGCGATGGACACGAGCCGGCCGCCCACGCGGAGCACGGCCAGCGCCGCCTCCAGCCCTTGCTCCAGTCGCTCTAGCTCGGCGTTGACGGCGATGCGGAGCGCCTGGAACGTTCGGGTTGCCGGGTGAGTGCGTCCTCGGCGGTAGCCAGATGCCCGGCGGACGACCTCGGCGAGATGCGCGGCGTCGCCGATGGGGCGCGCTGCGATGATCGCCCGGGCGATGCGCCGGGCTCGCGGCTCTTCGCCGAGCCTGCCGATAAGGTTGGTCAGCTCGACTTCGCTGAGGGAGCCGACCAGGTCCGCGGCCGTCGGCCCTTCGCTGGGCGTGAAGCGCATGTCCAGTGGCGCGGCGCGCTGGAAGCTGAACCCTCGGTCCTCAACCTCCAGCTGCCGAGCTGACAAACCCAAGTCAAACAGTACGCCGTCGACGGGGATGAAGCCCTCTGCACGGGCTACCTCTGCGATCGACGCGAAGTTGGATTGAATGAGGTGCGCGCGTGTCCCGTAAAAACGGAGTACGTGTCGGCTGGCGGCCAGAGCCTCGGGGTCGGCGTCAATGCCGAGCAGTCGCCCGTCGGGGGACGAGGCCGCGAGGATCGCAGCAGAATGGCCGGCGTCGCCGAGAGTGCAGTCGATGTAGGCACCGCCGGGCCGGATGGCGAGTCCTTCCAACGCCTCCGTGAGGAGGGCCGGCTCATGGTATGTCTGTTCGTTTTGCATGGCGCCTGAGGGCAAGTCCTGTTCGTTCGTTCGTTCGTCGTGATTCAATCTAGTGAAAATTTAAAAATAGTTCAATATCTAAACCCAGGCTCAGTCTTATTCCGCTTGGGTGATTACGATTCTCGCTCTAGTAGCCTATGGCGCGATAAAGCAGCCGTAGCGAAGAGCCATTGCTCCGCAGCTTGCGGTTATATTTTGTACAACTACTAGAATTTGTATGAACACCTAGTAAGACTCACCTAGGGCCTGTGCCCAAAGGCTGGGTGAGCAAGTAGCAATGGCTATTTTGGTTGTGAATAGGATGCAAGCGGCACGCCGTTGACAGGAAAAGGTGCCTGGGCTACGTTCCATTGCGATCACGAGTTTCGAGGTGCCCTGGAGCCTCGTGCGCCTCTTCATGGCCTGCTATACTGGCTTTCGCGGTCAGGCCTGCCCTTCGCGAAGGGCAGGCCGTGTTTGTAACTGAGCAGAACGCATCGGCATGCAGAACTACGAGACTGAATTCCTGCCGCCGCCTCGCCTCCTCTTGGGGGCAGGGCCCAGCAACGTGCATCCGCGCGTCCTGCGCGCCATGACAGCCTCGCTCCTCGGCCACATGGACCCTGACTTTCTCCAAGTACTGGACGACGTTCGGGCGATGCTGCGGGTGGTGTTCCAGACAGAGAGCCCGATGACCTGGCCGGTCTCCGGCACCGGCACGGCCGGCATGGAGGCCGCTGTCGTCAACGTCGTAGAGCGGGGCGATACTGTCATCGTCGCGACGAATGGGTACTTCGGTGACCGGCTCTGTGACATCGCGTCCCGTGCTGGCGCCAACGTTGTGACCGTGCCGCACGCCCCCGGCCTTCCGGTCGACCCCGAGCGAGTCCGCGAGGAGCTGAAG
The DNA here is from genome assembly GCA_963577205.1 of Dehalococcoidia bacterium. Lineage (GTDB taxonomy): Bacteria > Chloroflexota > Dehalococcoidia > Lucifugimonadales > Australimonadaceae > CAUYXS01. The sequence goes on from CAUYXS010000099.1 coordinate 3,046, forward strand.
AGGCACGGCCGAGTCAAAGCCGTCGCGGCCATACACGCTGAGACGTCGACCGGCGTGCTGTCGCCCATCCCAGAGTTGGCGGCGGCGGCGCACGACGCGGGCGCGCTGTTGATCGTCGATGCGGTGACGTCGCTCGGAGGCGTCGAGCTGCGGGTCGACGATTGGGGAATCGACGTGTGCTACGCCGGGACCCAGAAGTGCCTGGCGTGCCCTCCGGGCCTTGCGCCGGTGACGCTGAGTGAGCGGGCGATGTCGGTGCTGGAATCGCGCACAACACAGGTCCAGAGTTTCTACCTGGACATGACGCAGCTACGTACTTACTTCCAGTTGCGTGCGTACCACCACACCGCGCCCATCAGCAACATTTACGGCCTGCGCGAGGGACTCCGCCTACTGATGGAAGAAGGAATCGAGCAGAGTTGGGCGCGCCACAGGGGCGTCTCCTTGGCGCTCTATGCGGGGGTTGAGGCCATGGGCCTGGACCTCTTCGTTCCAGGCTTGTCCAACAGGCTGCCAAGCCTGACGACGATCCGGGTGCCGGACGGCCTGGACGCGACCCTGGCGCGCAAGCACCTGCTGGACCACCACAACATCGAAGTGAGCGGAGGCCTCGGCGAGACGGCGAACACCGTCTGGCGCGTCGGGCTCATGGGGTCCAACGCGACAGCCTCGAACGTCTTTACGTTCCTCTCGGCGCTGGAAGAAGCGCTCATGGCGCAGGACTTCGAGGTACCGATTGGCGCGAGCCTCGCCGCGGCGCAGCGCTCGCTGCTGAACGGCGACTAGGCTCGCGGCTTTTCGGCCCGCAGCACCACCACGGGCCAGTGCCAGTCGATCCTGCTGCCGGAGCCGACCTCGATACCAAAGCTGGCCCTCACCGCTGCGCTCGCCTCGCGGAGGTCGGCTGCGATGCCGGCCGCGACATCGGGCGGTGTGGCCGAGCGGCTCACCCAGTCTTCGTAATCGAGCAAGACCTTTGCCATCCCTCGGTCGGTGATGTTCAGCCCGGCCATCTCAACGCCCGCTGCCCATTCATTTGGGGTCCAGTTGCGCACGTGGCTGGGATCGCGCCGCACTTCGAGGTCGTTCATCCAGGCACCAACGGCTGGGTCTTCCGGTGCCGTGGTGTCGCAGAGAACGAAGACGCCGCCTGGTGCAAGGACGCGTGCCACCTCGCCCAGCCAACGAGTTACGTCAAGAAAGTGGTGAGGCGCGGTGCGGCAAGTGAGGAGATCGAGTGAGCCGTCCGCGAAAGGCAGCTGCTCTGCGATGACAATGACGAGGTCGACGTTGCCAAGGCCGCGCTCATCGCGAATGAGCCGGGCCTGATCGAGCATCGGCCGCGTCGGGTCCGTGGCTAGCACGCGCTCGGCATGCGGCGCTGCGGCGAAGGCAGTGAAGCCGGGACCCGTGGCGATGTCGACCGCGGTGCCGAAGCGGCGACCACCCTTTGCGATGAATGCAGAGACCAACCCTAGGCTCTCGCCCTGATTGTGGGGTTTGCTGATCGCGTAGTTCGCGGCGGTCGCGCTGAACTGGTCGATGGATGAGCGTTGGGGAGCTGGGGCCATGGTCGCCGTATCCTACCCCAAGGCTATCGCCCGAGCCCGAACCGGCTGTAGGCGAACGTGATGCCGCATCCAGCGGTGCGCCGCAAGACGTTCGATGACCGACCCTGGCCCTTGCTGCCGCCCGTGGGCATGCCCACGACGCAGTCAACGCCCGATTCCGTTCAGGTTCCAGCCGACGTGCTTAGCGTGGCGTTCTCCCGCGCGGTGGTCGAGCCGTTGCCTAGGTCAAGCTGCGGCGGAGGGCCGGGGCTGCCAGGTAGCCGCTAGTAGGCAGCGATGGCAAGAGCGCAGACGACCCCTGTGAAGCCAAGCGCGCCGGCAGTGAGCCCCGTGCTTTCCAGGGTCACCGCGCTGACGAACAGCAACGGCAGGCACAGCACGATCCCGACCAGCGTGACCGTTCGCAGCAGCGGGCGCAGGCGCATGGGAATCATCGCGTCCACCCGGGGATGGCCTCGACCAGGACGATGG
>CAUYXS010000100.1:0-5074 GCA_963577205.1 Dehalococcoidia bacterium
TATCGCGGTCATGCTCCCGGGGCGGCTTGCGCCCCCTCCGAACTGCTGGGTTGCACTGGACTCGCGGCCTGTCCGGCCGTTTCCGGTTCGGCCGGTAGCGCCACCATGCCGGCCGTGCTGACGATTTGCGCAAGGGCCCGACTCAGGAGTGCCGTGGAGCGAGCGGTCTGCCAGGCGGTGCGGGTAATGAGGACGGTCGCCGCCAGTAGCAGAAGGAGACGGCCAGATGGCTGGTGTAGCGACATGGTGGCCAGGCTGCCACCCAGGAGGAGGACGGCGAGTATCAGTGCCTGTAGCGTGCCGATGACGCTCAGCCGCAGTCGTGTGCCCACGCGAAACAGGCACCGTCTCTGCTCGTGCTCTTCGACGAGGACGCGGACGTGCAGCCAGCCCCAGCGCCCTACGGCGACGCTGATGTCTCGATCGTGGCGCCAGCCTTCATCGATGTCGATGACGGGAGCCGGCCGCCCCGCGCGTAAGACACCCACGAGTTCGGTGAGCAAGTCATTACGGGAGGCCCAAGTCTCACTCCAGAATGATCGCTCGTGACTACGGCCTGTGAACAGCCAGGCCGCGCGTCCAGCGTCGGACGGCCGCGGGAACGGCGCTTTCCAAGGCCGTCGGATCATGTGCTTCGGTGCCGCATGCGGCATTGACGACATGCCGCGGACGCGGCCCCGAAGGCGGGCGAACGGATGTATCACATGTAGCCACGCGATGAGTGCCAGATAGGCGAGCCGACTCTGCCTCGCCGTCCATGTCCCGACCGCGGGCAGGCCGTCGAGGTCTGATCGTCGCGCGAATGAGAGGCAGCGGACGAATGTTGTGGTGAATCCGGCGAGGCCCATCAACAGCGGTAGTGGTGCTGCACGGTTGTCGAATAGCATTCCGGCAACGCCACTCACGAGCAGGATGAGCGCCCCGACCATCCACGCCGGTGAGTGGGGGAGGTATTCCAGCCGGTAGGCCTGAGCACCGTAGACGGACGGAAAGGCCGCCGTTCCCCAGATGCCGGTATTGACGCGTCGACCCTGGAACCTGCGCAGGAACGGCAGCGGGCTGTAGATGTGCCCGCGCCAGAGCATTTGACCGCCGACGAACTTGTCCGGGTGATGAGCGTCAAGCCACGTCTCACCTTCGCCATAGCCCACCTGCTGCCGCCAGTATGCTGACACCGTGCTCCGGTGGTGGTGCCAGACAAGTGCCGAGGGCGCGAATCCGATTCGGAGTCCTAGCGCCTGGAAGCGCCAGCAGATGTCCACGTCATCACCCGCACGGAGATAGGACGAGTTGAAACCGCCGATCGACAGGAGCGCGTCTCGACGGAAGGCCATGTTGCAGCCCGGCACGTGCTCTGCCTCGCGGTCGTCGAGCAGCACGTGCGTTGGTCCGCCCGGCGCGCGCGCCACGCTCTGCGCGACCCAATCATCATCGGGTGGCACCACGTTGGGACCGCCGGCCCCGACGAATCCAGCTGCACGCAGAGGCTGAACAAGATAGGTCAGCCAGTCCTGATCCACCCGAACGTCGGCGTCGGTATAGGCCACGATTTCCCCGCTGGCATGGGCCAGTCCCACGTTGCGGGCCGCGCTCAGACCGCCGTTTGGTACGTCGATGACGTGGACTCCGGCGTGCGTCCGCGCGACCAGCCCGGTGGCGTCACCTGAGCCGTCGTTGACGACGATGAGTTCAACGTCAGAATAGTTGAGTGCTGCGAGCGACGTCAGGCATTCGTCGAGGGTGTCGGCGGCGTTGAAGGCGCACACGACCACCGACACCTTCGGCCACGTGGCCCGATCCTCAACCGGGAACGGGGCGTCGGCAAAAGTCCGCGACAGCGCCGCCAGCGCGGGCTTCGGCCCGCGTGTCTTGTCTACCAGGCCAAACGCCCAGTCGTCGACCGCGTGGCCGCCTCGCCACCATTCGTCGGTCCACGCGAAGGCGACGGCACCGCACGCGCCCTCCTCGAACGCCACGCGGGCGTGCATGGCCGTGACACGCGCCTGTTCGTCGAGGCCCTCGCGGAGACTGTCCGCGCCCGCTTCGGCCAACAGCAGTGGCTTCGATCCCGCCACATGCTGCAGTCTGGCGAGGTACGCGCGCAGCTCCGACTCTTCATGGAGGTAGAGGTTAAAACTGCAGACGTCGTAACAGTCCAGGTCCAGGTGCTCGGTGGGCGGAAAGTTCACATAGGTCAGGACGCTGCTCGGCACAGCCTGCTTGCACGCGTCGTAGAGATCTCCGAGGAAGTGCTCGACGCGGCGCTCGCCGTGCCAGCGCACGATTTCGGCCGGAATCTCGTTGCCGACGGCGAAGAGGAGCGTGGCCGGATGCGACGCCAATCGTTCAACCGTGGCGGCCGCCTGCTGCCGGATCTCGCGGGTGAGCCGCATATCGCTCAGGAAGGCGACGTGCTGCGACCAGGGCACGCCCACGATCACACGCAGCCCGTGGCTCGCGGCGGCGTCGAGCAGCTCGGTTGTTGGCACGGTATAGACCCGCACCGTGTTGACGCCCGCCTCTACCATTAGCCGGAAGTCTTCGTCGATGCGCGCGGGCGTGGGGAACTGCCGCCCCTCGGTGTCTGGTGCGAAGGTGCCGTAGGTCACACCCTTGACGAGGAACCGCCCTCCGTCAGCCTCGAGGAACTTGCCGCTGACCCGGGGCGCGAGGCTGGCCGCAGTGTTCATGCGATGCGACAAAGGCGATTGCTTCAATGGCGTAGTGATCCCTTGGTCCAGAGTCCCTGCCGGCGTCAGTCTCTGAGCCGGAGGGTCCTGCCCACCCTCGCGAAGGCGTCCGAGTAGGCAGCTGCCTCGCTGTACGGAGCTACGGCAATCAGGTAGAACAGGGTCCCGTCGCGAAGTGTCGTGGTGACCAACGCGACCTGCTCTGGCTGTCCTGTGATCTCAGACGCGTTGTCCATGGTTGTCGTGAGCGCCCTTCGACCGTCGACCATCGTTGTCCGGTAGACGCTCGACGGCCTTAGTTGCGGGTTCGACCTCGCAAGATTCTGCACGAGGGCCTGTGTGCCGCGTCGTAGGTCCCGCGTCTGGCCGTCCGCCGTGCCAACCTCGATGCCGTGCGTGAAGGTCGTGGTCCCGCTCGCCTCGAAGAACGCGCCCTCCGGCGCGAATATCAGCGCGTCGGCACTCGACCGCTGCTGCCAGTTGGCTGGCACGGTGATTCGCTCAAGACGGCCAGTCTCGTAGTTGCGCGTTCGGGCGGAAGGGGGCTCCACAGGTGGGACGTCGCGCGGTTCGTTGCCTGCCGGCATTGGCGCCGTGCCGGCCGCCGCGGCCCGGGGGCCCTCAGCTGCAGGCGGCAGATCCGACAGGTGAGCTTGCATCGCCACGAATGCCGTGTCTCGCCGCCGTGGCCCCTCGACTGCCAGCGCCTCGGCCTCCCTCGTGATGTAGTCCACACGGTTGCCAGGGTTGGGATGATCGCTCAGCCACTGGGGACCACTTGCGCCTGATGCTTCCTCGATCGTTCGGAACATGTTAGCCATGTCACGGGGGTCGTAACCCGCCCGTGCCATGATCTGCGCGCCCAGGATGTCCGCCTGCTGCTCATACTCCCGGCTGAACTTCATGAAATACGCGCTGACGCCGAAGTTGGAGCCCCGGGCGATAATGTCACCTGTGGTGCCGCCGACGATCGCACCAAGCACCTGTCCGAAGAGTGCGCCGATTTGGAACCGCTCCGCTTTGGTCTGCTGAGCGGTGCCGTGGCGGAGCACGACGTGGCTCACTTCGTGCGCCATAACTCCGGCCAGTTCACCCTCGGTCTTCGCCACGGCCATGAGGCCGCGATGCACGAACATGGGACCACCAGGCAGCGCGAACGCGTTGATATCCTCCTTGTCGGCCACTTCGAATGTGTAGACGAACGCGCTCTGTTCGAGGCTTGGCGGAATCATCGCTACGAGCCTCCGGCCGAGGGCGTCGAGATAGGACTGCAGGTGCCCGTCCGTCAGCATCGGCACCTGCTCGCGGATCTGATCCACCGCCTCCTGGCCGAGACGCACGTCGTCGGCAGGCGTGTACTTGTTCTTTGGAGGCGTGACCCCTGTGGGCGTCTGGCCGGCCGCGGCTCCCGCCGTGAGTGCGAGCATGGCGAGTAGCCCACCGGCGAAGCGTCGAACGGTCTGGGGGTCAATCATGGCAGGCGCTGCTGTCATAATGCCATTATCCCTAGGCCTTCTGGGAGGGGTCGAGCCGGAGCGGGCGCTGCCAGGTTTCGAAGGTCAAGCCCGCCAGACGGCACGCGGCTACGCTGGATGTTGTCCCGGGCGCGGCGGGTCGCCAGCGTCGTCGTCCTCGCGCTGGATGGCCGCGTCGCGGCTCGCCTCGAGCGCTTGCTTGGCGCCAGGCGCGTAGAACGCCTCTGCTGAGAGTCCGGCGGTTGTGAACCCCGTGGCGGTTCCACGCCAGCCCCGGAGCGGCAGCCGCCCCACCCTCCGAGGAGGATCGCGAACCAGAGAAACGGATTGAGGAGCGCCTGCGTCATGGGCTGGTCTGGACCATATGGGCGCGGCCTGTCGGCTCCTAGAGCTACTTCACCAGGCCCCGGATCCACTTGGGCACGGTCAGTCCCTCGGGGTGAGTTTTAGGTCGTAGTACGGCTCGTCGAGTTGCTGGAACTTCTCGAACCACTTCTGGCCGGCGTCGGCGGGCGTGAAACTCCACGCCTGCCGGTAATAGTTCCAGTCGTCCGGATTCAATCGCTGCGCACGCTCGAAGTAGGTGGCGGCCCGGTCTCCCTGGCCAGCCTCCTGGAACCAGACGCCGAGCTTGAAGCTGGCGTCCGCCTTCATCGCTGCCATTGACGGGGGCGTGACACGCCGCTTGAATTCTTCGTCATCCAGCGCGAAACGGCTTCCGGGCCCGTTGAGCACCCAGTCACGCAGCGCGGCGACGTAGACGGTGCCCTGCGTCACGACGGATTTGTCGCCGTACTTGTACGTGCGGTCCGTCGTCCATGCCGGCTCACCGGGACGCACGACACGGCCGTCCTCATCGATCCAGGCGCCGGATGGCACATTCATGAACTGAAAGGCGGAGCTGACGGC
>CAUYXS010000101.1:0-5064 GCA_963577205.1 Dehalococcoidia bacterium
TCCAGTACTTTGTCGCAGCGGACAACCGTAGGGAGGTCACCATGCCATTCCTGGTACTCGCGGCCCTGTTCGCGGCCATCTCTGTCATCGGCTGGTCGCGCATCTACTACCGCATCGGTTGGCCGGCCTGGTATGGCCTGCTGATGATCGTTCCTTTCGTCAGCGTCGTTTTCGTCCTCATGGTTGCGTTCAGCAAGTGGCCCATCGAACGGCGCATGGAGTCGATGGAGTACGACCTGAAGCGCCTGCACGGCGAACTGTAGTCTCGAGGCAATTGCGTTCGCGACACAAAACGTCCTGCGGCGACTGGTCGTTGACACTCATGGGGGCACACAGTACGCTCCGCCGCACCGCCAGGCCGTAAACCGGCCTGGCGGTGCCCGCGAAATCCCGCCTGCCGGAGGCCTTGTGCCTGCAACCGCAGAACAGGAAGTCTCTGCCCTCGCCCAGCGCTACCTGACCGACGTCAAGGCACGGCTCCGGGCTTCAGTCCCCGACTCGCCGAGCGGCTACTTCGACATACTGCGCTATCACCTCGGCTGGCAAGACCGTGACGGGGGGCCGGTCGACGAGGACAGCGGCAAGGGCCTCCGCCCTATCCTGTGCCTCGCTTCCTGTGAGCTTGCCGGAGGCGATTGGCACCGCGCGCTACCCGCCGCGGCGGCGCTGGAACTCGTCCACAATTTTTCTCTGCTGCACGACGACATCCAAGACGAGGACACGACCCGGCGCGGGCGTGCTACCGCTTGGACCGTCTTCGGGACGCACCAGGCCATCGCCGCGGGTAACGGCATGCGCGTCGTCGCGGACCAGACGCTCCTGGCGCTAGCCGACGCGGGGCTCAGCCCCGAAACGATCACCGCGGCATCCGTGGAGCTGACTCAGCGCTACCTTGAGATGATCGAGGGCCAGTATCTCGACATGTCCTTCGAACGCGCGGACAACGTCACATCGGATGAGTATTTGGACATGGTCGCGCGCAAGACCGGTGCGCTCATCGAGGCCGCCATGTACCTGGGCGCCCTCGTCGCCACGAATGACAACGCGGCGGCTCAGGCATTCGGGGCATGCGGCCGCCAGCTGGGGCTTGCGTTCCAGGTGCGCGATGATCTCTTGGGCATCTGGGGCGACCCGAACGCGACGGGCAAACCGGTGGGGTCCGACATTCGGCGCAAAAAGAAGTCCATGCCAGTCGTCTTCTTATTTCAGTCCGCCAGCGCCGAGGATCGCCGCTGGCTCGACGGGGCCTACGCCGCTGACGAGGTCGGAGGCGAGGAGGTGGAGCGCGTGCTGGAGATGTTGGACCGGCTCGATGCGCGGGCGTACGTCCAGCAGACGGCGGAGCGCCAGGCGTCGGACGCCGTGTCCGCCATCGATGGCCTGGGCTTGCCGTCCAACGCCCGTCGGACACTCGAGGCGATGGCCCAATATTTCGTCACCCGCAACAAGTAAGGCATAATGCCAGCCAAGTCGGGTACCTAGGTTAGCGAGGTTGGCAACAAATGGCGGTGCCGGCATCCCAGGCGTGGACGGTCGCGACGTACGTCCTCAAGCAGCGACTGTTCCGTCGCAAGCGCTACCCGCTGGTGCTCATGCTCGAGCCCCTGCTGCGCTGTAATCTCGCATGCGCCGGGTGCGGCAAGATCCAGTACCCGGTGCAGGTGCTGCGAAAGAACATGAGCGTGGCCCAGGCGCTCGCCGCTGTCGACGAATGCGGCGCGCCTATGGTCAGTATCCCCGGCGGCGAGCCACTCCTCTATCCGCACATCAGCGAGCTGGTCGACGAGCTCGTCAAGCGCAAGAAGTACGTCTACGTCTGTACCAACGCCGTCTTGCTCAAGCAGAAGCTCGAAGCAGGGCTGTTCACTCCGTCCAAGTATCTGAGCTTCAGCGTCCACATGGACGGTCTGCGCGAGGAGCACGACGAGTCCGTATGCCGCGACGGCGTCTATGACGCGGCGACCGACGGCATCCGCGAGGCGCTGCGTCGCGGCTTCCGCGTCACCACCAACACCACGCTGTTCGACAACGTGGAGCCGCTACGGGTCCGCGAGTTCTTCGACGAGATGATGGACATCGGCGTCGAAGGGATGATGGTGTCACCAGGCTACAGTTACGAAAAGGCGCCAGACCAGACGCACTTCCTTGGCCGAGAGAAGACCAGAGAGCTTTTCGGCAAGATCCTAGGCAATAAAAAGAAGCATTGGCGGTTCAACCAGTCGCCTCTTTTCCTCCAGTTCCTCGTAGGCAAGCAAGAACTTGAGTGCACCCCGTGGGGCAACCCGCTCTACACGCTGTTCGGTTGGCAGAAGCCCTGCTATTTGTTGCAGGACGGGTACGCGGCATCCTTCAGCGAGCTCATGATGGGCACGGATTGGGACGCCTACGGCCACGCCAGCGGCAACCCGGCTTGCCAGGACTGCATGGTCCACTCGGGGTACGAGCCCACCGCCGTGGCCGAGACGTTCGGCTCCTGGCGCGGACTGAAGGACACTGTCGTCTCAACTGTCACAGGGAAGGTGTAGGGCGGGCACACCATGAGCCCGGAACCTGAGTCCCAGGGCGAGGACCCCAGTCCCAGCCTCGAAGGCTGGGACCCGGCCAATGACGGTCCAGTCGACGTGCCGGACGTGGTCGAGAAGGCATTCGCCTACCGTGGCAACGTCAGCATCGACACCACCGGCGGCCGCGCCTTGGTCGGCTATTTATTCAACCGCAACACCAGCGGATCGCGGGCATTCGTCCAGTACCTTGACGACAAGGGCGATGGCCCGTTCACTCTTCCCTACGCCAGCATCGCCAACATTCGCTTCACCGGCAACGACCCCGCCAAGGGTAACTCCTACGTCGATTACCAGAGGCGCAAGGCGCAGAACCTCTCGGCGCTCGATGCCCCGGCCGAAGCCTCGCACGAGTAGCCCCACCATGACAGACCTGGGGCAGACTTAGCGTGACTGAGCACTCCGCCCGCCCGTTGGTGGTGGCGCCGACCAAACGCGAGCTCGGAGGCCTACGTCCCGGCGCGAGCAAAGCGATCGACGCTGCAGTGGTCGGCATCGGCCACGCCGCCGGGCCAGCCCTCCAGCGCCTGATGGTGCAACGCTGGCCAGCAATCGTCCTCTCGCTCGGCTTCGGCGGCGGGCTCGAGCCAATGGCCGGAACAGCGGATATTGTTCTGTGCACCAGTGTCCACACGGTCGACGGACGCTACATTGACTTGGGGACCGAGGCACTGGCTCTCGTCCTGCGCCAGGCAGGAATCGAACCCGCCCTAGACACTCTGCTGACCGTCAACCACCCGCTGCTGCGCCGCTCCGACAAATGGCAAGCGCGGGCCGACAGTGGCGCGGCGGTGGTAGACATGGAGGGCTTCGCGTTGGCTGAGGTGGCACGGGACGCAAGCGTCCCCTTCCTAGCGGTGCGGGTGATCCTTGACGAGTTCCATGAGGAGGTACCCCGCTTCGTCGGGACTATCGTCGAGGACGGCGGCAACGGCGAGTGGAGTCACAGCATTGCCGCGCTGGCGAGAAATCCGTTGCTGTTCCGCTCCATGCTGCGCCTCGCAGGTCAGGCTCGCGCCGCAAGGAGCGCGATGCGCAAGATCGTCGACGCCACCGTCCCCACCCTCATGCAGTCGCCGGAGGCGACTGCATGAGGGTGTTCCTGACGGGTGCAACCGGCTTCATCGGCAGCCACGTGGCGCGCTCGCTGCTGGCCCACGGCCACGAGGTGCGGGCATTGGTCCGGCCGGGGCGTCCCCTGCCCTTCGAGGACTTCGCGCTGACGACGGTCGGCGGCGACCTGCGCGACCGCGCGTCCATCGACCGCGGCATCGCAGGGTGCGACGGCGTCGTGCACGTCGCGGCGCTATATGCCTTCTGGCCGCCGGACCCAGCGCCCCTGCTCGACGTCAACGTCAAGGGGACTCGGAACGTGCTCGAGGCGGCCATCGCTGCCGGTGCTGAGCGCATCGTATACACGAGCACCGTCGGCACGGTCCACTTCAACCCAAACGGGATACCCGCCGACGAGTCGTCGCTGGCCCAGCCGTCAGACCTCGTAGGCCCGTACAAGCGCACGAAGTACGAAGCCGAGCGCATCGCCCGGCGCCTCGCGGCCCAGGGCGCGCCCATCGTCATCGTGAACCCGACCGCCCCCGTCGGTCCGGGCGACGTCCGGCCCACGCCCACGGGCCAAGTCATCGTCAATTTCCTCCGCGGCGCCATGCCCGCCTATGTGGACACTGGCCTGAACCTGATCGACGTGGCGGACGTCGCGGAAGGTCATGCGCTGGCACTCGAGCACGGCACACCCGGCCAGCGCTACATCTTGGGCAACGCCGAAGGTAACGTCACGCTGCAAGCGATGCTTGAAATACTCGCGAAGGAGACCACGCGGCCGGCACCACAGCGACGCGTGCCCTACCGGTTGGCCCTCGCGGCGGCCTACGTAGACCACGTGGTCGAAGGCATGATCCTCGGACGTGAGCCGCGCATCCCGCTGGAGGGCACGCGCATGGCAGCCACGCCCATGTGGGCAGACCCGTCGAAGGCCGTGCGTGAGCTCGGTCTGCCGCAGTCCTCGGTGAAGGCGGCACTCAGCGCAGCGGCGGCATGGTTCGCCGTACAAGGCTACACAGACAGACGCCGCGGGACAGCCTAGGTCGCCGGCCAGCGGACCGGCTTGCAAGCACCCCCGCCGCCATTGTTATTATCTCGGTTGGGCGGGCGGGGCGATGAGCCTCAGCCTGGCAAGATAGCGAGAATGATCGACCGCACCTCCATCGATAGTTTTGCCTCATTCGACGGCCCGGTACGGCAGGCGTTGACCCTGGCGCAGGACTACTTCATCCGGACCCAGGCCGAGGACGGCTACTGGTGGGGTGAACTCGAATCGAACCCGACGATGGAAGCCGAACACCTTATGCTCGTCTCCTTCCTCGGCACGGACGAGGGTGACCGCGTGCAATTGGTCGCCAACGACATCCGCCGCCGTCAGCGCGAGGATGGGTCGTGGGGAATGTTCTACGACGCTCCCGGCGACCTCAGCACATCGGTCGAGTGC
>CAUYXS010000102.1:0-4978 GCA_963577205.1 Dehalococcoidia bacterium
ACTATCTCCTCGACGGTGGCCTGCCCGACACGAAACCCAAACTGACGCGTGGCCTCAGACTCAAGATTGTGCGCCTCGTCGACGACCAAGAAGTCGTAGTCAGGGAGCAGCGAACCGTCGACCAATACGTCAGACAGCAGCAGCGCGTGATTCACGATCACGAGGTGCGCGCCCGCGGCATCGTCGCGCGCATGCCGGTAGAAACAGGCGCCTTCGCGAGCGCCCTGGCAGGTAGCGAAGCCCGACGCGGACATGCGCTCGAACGCGATCGTCTCGCGGCCTTGGAGCCGCAACTCCGAACGGTCTCCTGTCCGCGTGTCCTGTAGCCACACGAGGGTTTTCGCCAGCGTCCGAGCCTCTTCCTCCGTGAGCGCACCCGCCGCCGCCATCGTTTCCCAGCGTCGGAGGCATAGGTAGTTCGCCTTGCCCTTCAACTGGGTGTAGCGGAGGCGGGAGACATCGATTCCGGGCACGGTTTCCAATGTGGCAAGGATGTCGGGAATGTCCTTATGAACCAACTGCTCCTGGAGGTTAATGGTGTTCGTGGAGACGACGACGCGTGTGTTGTTCCGGAGGGCGAAGAGCACCGCCGGCAGCAGGTAGGCCACGGACTTGCCGATGCCGGTGCCTCCCTCCACCAGCAGGTGCTGAGGAGAGTCTTCTTTGGGCGTGGCGAGCGCTTCTGCGACGGCTCGTGCCATCGCGAGCTGCTCAGGCCGGGGCTCGTAGCGAGGGAAGAGTGCAGCGAAAGGCCCATCAGCGCCGAGCAACGCGTCGACCTCGTCGGCGTCAACGCCGCGTGCTGCGGTCGGCGCGCCGATGGGCCGCTGGCGTCCAAGGCGCTCCTGCACCTCGCGCGGGTCGACACCCATCATCGGCCCGCCCGGCGGCACGGCGGGGTCCTCTGCTACGGCCGCCAGCAACTCGGCAAGCGGGCTCTGGCTCTGGGCAACCAGGGTGGCGAGCCGGGACAGGATTGCGCGGGGCAAGTGCCGCGCGCGCTCCACGAGCGCCAGATACAGCCAACCCGCGCGCTCGGCGGCCGCTTGGGGGTCGAGACCTGCTGGCGCGCCGCTATCGCTCGACGTGCCGGTGCCGAGCAAGGCGCGGGCCATGCCTCCTACGGTTGGCTCAGCGGCGTCCGGCGCCACGTAACCAGCCAGTTCCTCAATGTCCCACGGGCTGCCTCTGGGCGCCGCGCCGGAGCTTGCGAGCGACCCGAGCGAATCAGCGAGGCCAAATCCGACGATGGGCGCGTCGCCGGCGAAGCTCGCCAGCCCCGCCGCCGCCGCAGGCGGCGAAACGAAGCGTTCACGCGGCTCACTACCTTCAAAGCGAACCGCAGCGACCGACAGCCAGCCTTGCGCGCCGGCGGTAATCGCGACGGCCACTACAGGCGCGTCCAATAAATGGGTGCGCAACATGCGCTGACCTGGCAGCGGACTGGTCATGGTGGCACGGCCAGGCTACGGCAGGCCCTAGTGCCGTGCAAGGCGCGGCTGTCTTATTTTTTCGCGATTCGCAACACAGGGGCCAAGGTCTCAGTCGGTTACGCCATCCAGCGTCCACGGACCCAGTAGCCCAGCCAAGTGCGCACGATATCCATGTACCACCAATCGGTCTCGCACCGCCGCCGCAGCGGACTCGTCGGCGAACAGCGCGAACTGCGCCGGGCCAGCACCAGCGAGATGGACTCCTGGCGCGCCGTCGCCGAGAAACATCTCACGATGGGCGGTGTGGTGCGAAAAGGCTTCGCCTGCCACGTCGTCGAAGGCGTTGCGCAGCGCGTCGCCGAGGGGGTCACCGGCCCGCAGTCGACGCTCGACTTCGGCAGCCGCAGGCGCACCCGGTGCATGGTGGCGCGCCTCGAGCAGACCGTACATGCGCGCTGTCTTGCCAGTAGGCGCTTCGTCGGTCGGTTCCAAGACAACGACGCGCGGCTCACGAGGCATCGGTAGGGCCTGCAAACGCTCGCCCCGGCCTGTGCCCAGCGCCGTACCCCCGCTCAAGAAGAACGGTACGTCGCTCCCGAGCGAGGCGGCGATCTCGTGTAACGCGCCGGCCTCGATGTCGACACCCCACAGGCGCCGAAGGCCCAGCAGCGTGGCAGCGGCGTCGCTGCTGCCGCCTCCAAGCCCAGCGGCAGCGGGGATGCGCTTGGTGAGCTTGATCACGGCACCGGCTTGCCCGCCAGTGGCGAGGCGCAGGGCCTTAGCCGCATGGAGCACGAGGTTGTCTTCGGTGGGCGCGCTCCCTGGCGGCTCGACGGCAAGCGTCAGTGCGTCCGCCGGGGTAAATGTCAACTCATCGGCGAGATCGATGGCCTGGAGTACGGTACGTACTTTGTGGTAGCCGTCGTCGCGGCGACCGAGCACCTCGAAGGTGAGGTTGACCTTTGCGGGAGCTAAGAGGCGAAAGGTCGGTGGGGTCGACATCGTCGATGTTTCACAGGGCCACCCGCACCTTTCGCTTACGCTCAGGACAGGCTCGGCACGAGAGGCTGAAAGCGCTAGAGTCGGGTACTCATCGTGCCACTGGCCATGCCGTTCGCTACATCGGCTCCTTGAGGAAAGCGACTGCCTCCCGCTCGAACTCGCGGGGCTTGATGCCCTGGGCGCTGTGGCTGCCGCCCTCGATGATAACGAGGCGCGAGTTCGGCAACCGCTCGTCCTGGCTATGCGCATGCTCAAGGCCAATCCCCGTGGGGTTCGAACCCCAAACGATGAGCGTGGGGGACTTCACGTCGGGCAGCTTGTCGAGCAGAAGGTACTTCTCTCGCTCGGCCATGTCGTGGGTCGCCCCGATGAGGGCAAGCCATGCCTCGCCGCGGCCAGGGCGGCGTGCCAGTTCGTAATATTCGTCCACCATCGCGTCGGTGATCTCGACGTTGTCAGCCCACGCCCACTCGAAGCGCTCGCGGATGTAGTCTTTCTCGGGAGGTGTCCACTCCGTCGGCGCAGGAGGGCCTTGGAGGTTCGCGCCGGCATTGCCTACCAAGATCAGCTTGCGAGTCCGCTCCGGGTGACGCCAGGCGAAGAGTGTCGCGAACCAGCCACCAAGGCTCTGGCCTCCGATATCGGCCTTCTCGATGCCCAAGGCGTCCAAGAAACCTTCGAGCATGTCCACGAAGGTGGAAAAAGTGTATCCAGTGGTGGGCAAATCGGACTTGCCGTAGCCCAGCACATCGAGGGCGTAGACGTGTGCGACCCCCGCCAGCGCGGGCATATTGAGGCGCCACTGCTCGCCTGACAGCAGAGCGTCGCGTCCGTTCAGCAGGACCAACGGGAAGCCGCTGCCAGCCTCCAAGTAGTGCAGGCGGTTTCCCTTGGACTCAACGTAGCCGTCCTTGATTTCGACCGGTGCGGTGGTCATCGCACGCCTCCCTGGAAAGTGGGCTGATTCTACACGCGATCATGCGTAAGTAATAAGCGGGCAGGTATTCACCTGCTGATCAAATGCACCATGCCTTCGAACGAGTCGCCGTCCACGTCGATTGGTCGGGTCGAACGGCAGCGAACAGTGCCGAGTGGGCGAGGAGCATTAGGGGCACTGAGTACCGGATAAACTGTAATCGTTCGCGCAACGGCAGCTGGGGTTTAACCTTACGGAAGGGCCAGGCACCATCGCCACTACGCCGTATCCAGGCTGCCTGCCGCTGGAAGGTACTCGCTGAGGTTTAATACCGCCAGGCGTTACATACAAGGCCTTACGGCCGGAAGGAACCCTTGGTGAGCCCGGCTAACGCCACGCTCGGTACAGCGCGGCCCACTCGGCGACACTCAGTGTCTCGGCACGCCGCCTGGGGTCGACGCCGGCCACGGCAAGCAGCGCTTCGGCGATCGCCGGGGCAGCGCCCAGGCCGCCAGCCAAGGCATTACGCAGCTGCTTGCGCGGCGCGCTAAAACCGGCGCGGGCCAGTTCGAAGAAGCGCGCCACGTCGTCAACGCCGTCGGCGATGTGATCGTAGACTTCGACGGCGACGACGGCAGAAGTGACCTTGGGTGGGGGGGCGAAGGAGCCGGGCCGTACCAGGCGCGTGATGCGTGGGCGGCCAAACAACTGCACCCCCAACGAAGCCAAGGACATCGAGCCGGGCACAGCCGCCAGCTGCTGCGCGACCTCGCGCTGCACCAAGATGCCCGCCTGGGCGGGCCGGCATTCGCTCTCAAGAAAGCGGCGCAGGATGGGCAGCGCCGCGTAGTAGGGCAGGTTCCCAGCCAGCTTGTAAAGGCCACGCTCACCCAGGAGTGCGGTCGGGTCGGTGCGCCGCGCGTCCGCCTCAACCACCTCCACGTTCGCTGGGGCCGCTGCCCGGAGGGCGTCCGCCAACTCTGCGTCGAGCTCGATGGCGATGACACGCGTGGCCCGCTCCGCCAAGACACGGGTGAGCGACCCTCTACCCGGCCCGACCTCGATAACTGTGTCGTCTGGGCCTACGCCGGCTGCATCCGCGACGGCGGCAAGGATGTTGCGGTCTGTAAGGAAGTGCTGGCCGAGGCGCTTCTTGGGCATTGAGTTCATGGGCGAGAGTGCACTGCGTCCAAGGCACAAGCTGTGGGTGTCGGCCTGTGCCTTGGACGCAGGCAGCGAGAGAAGAAAAGAGTCGTGCACCTCCCGTTGCGCCGGTTACCCAGTGCTTGGCTCATTGGGTTCTCGCTCGAACCAGGCTGGTCTGCGGCACCCGAAGCACACCGCTTACCGCTGCTTCCTTCCGGACCTGACGGGGTTCACAAGGCTCCGCCGCGCAGGGCCCGGCTCTCAACACGAGCACCCGAACCAGAGGCACTGGGGCCGATTCGAAGGGAGGAATTCAACCCCGCTATAGCGGATTGCGGGTACAGGGTGCCGCTAACTCCCCATCTAGCACGACCAGCACCATCGTACGAAGCGATCCTTCGTCGGTCAACGGGCGGCACAAGTCCTATTGAGGCGACTAGCCCGCCGCCGAGCCTTCGGCTGCGCGGCGGGCTAGCCGCGA
>CAUYXS010000103.1:0-4944 GCA_963577205.1 Dehalococcoidia bacterium
TTCGGTGCTGACGTTTGTCGCGGCTCGGATGGTGTCTGGTTCGATCGTGATCGCGGCGACCGCTGCATTCATGCAGGTGGCGCTTCAACCACGCCTGTACAACTACCCGAAGGTCCTTGTGTACGCCGTGGCAATCCCGGTCATCTGGCGATTCATGGACCGGCCCACGTGGCGGCGACGACTCGTACTTGCCGTCGTCACCGCCATTGCGTTCCTGCTGCGTCACGACCACGGCGCCTTCGTAGGCCTCACCACTTTGCTGGCGATCGTGATGTTGTCCGGAGAGACGATGCGCGATCGCATGCGGCACGCGCTGATCTACGGGCTGCTCGTCGTGGCTCTGCTGTCGCCGTACCTCGCATATCTCCAGGTCCACGGGGGCGTGGTGGCACACGCTGTCGCTGCTAACTCATGGGCGCAGCGCGACCGGGCGCGGGCGCCGTTGGTGCTGCCGTATTTCTCGGCGTCGCCGAGGCCCGGCGACGACCCGCTACCGGATGAACCCGATTGGTGGCAGAGCGGCATCTTCGTGCAGGCGACGCGCAACTTCGAGCCCTGGCTCTTCTGGCTTGCCGCCGCGCTCCCGCTCGGGGTACTGGCGCTCGTGTCGGTGTCTGCCGGCGGTCGCGGTCAGTGGCCCCACGCGCGACGGAAGATCGCCTTGCTCGCGCTCCTCGGGATGGTCCTCGTGGCAGGCTTCCTGCGGGGAAGGCTTTCGAGCCGGTTCGGCGACGTATCAGTGACTACAGCGCTGCTCCTCGCGGTTGTGATGCGCGCGGCGTGGACGATGGTGTGGGAGGGGCGCATGGACAGGGGTGGGAGGTTCATCGGGATGCCATCTGCCGTGCGCGCCGTAACCGCGCTGGTTGCTGTCGGTGTCGTGGGCGGCACGCTCTTCGTGATCTTCCCCAGTTTCTGGAACAGGCTCGACCTGGCGGCGATGACCGAACGCCCGCTCGGTGCCATTGACCGCGTTAGTGTCATTACCCGGCGAACCACGACCTGGCCGCTCGAGAGTTGGACGTCGCCTGATACGTCCGGGCCGATCCAGTTGGCGTTCTACCTGCGTGATTGCACCGCACCGGACGATCGGGTGTTCATTGCGCTATATATGCCGGAGGTGTCAGTTCTGGCCCAGCGGCCATTCGCCGGCGGGCACGGCGACCTTCGGCCTAGCTTCTTCACGTCCGCGGCGGATCAGCGGCTCACGATCGCCAGGCTGGAACAGGAGCGTGTGCCGGTGGCGATCATGCCCGGGGGCGAGGACTACGAGGGCTTCCGCAAGGACTTCCCCCGGATCAACGCGTACTTCGCCCTGCGCTACCGGGTTGTGGGGGATTTCAAGCTTGGCGCCAGGGATCTAGTGCGTCTGCTAGTTAACCGTGATATCCCATCGACCGGAGAGTATCGACTGCATCGCTGGCCCTGTTTTCGGTAGCGAACGCGACGCTGACATATTCTTGAAGAGGAAGATGACACTGATGACGACCGAGAACCGTGACGAGCACGCACCCGTAGCTGGAGCCGCGAGAGAAGAGCGAAAGGTGAGCGAGGAGATCCGCAGCTTGCGCGAGGAACTGGGTCTGGCTCGGAAGGACATGGGGCGCCTGTACCGGCTCAACGAAGATATGCGGCGCACGCTGAAGTCCTTGACCGCGCTCCTGGATGGGGAGAAACAACAGCGGAAGTGGCGGACGATCTTCCGGCTGCAGCTGACCGCCTTGCTACGCATGCGCTATTTCGAGTCACGCGGAGGGATCGCGACAACGGCCAGCATTCGCGCCAGGCGCTTCCGGCTGCGGTCGCAGAACGAGGAAGACGGACTCGTGCTGGCGCTCCTCGACGCAACCGGCGTGGCGGCGCAGCGGTTCGTCGAGATCGGTTCCGGTGGTAGCGGTGGAAACTCGGCCGTGCTGGCGCACGACCTCGGTTGGTCTGGGCTGATGATCGAGGCGGGGGAGACGAGCGCGTCGGCTGCCACGAGTGCCTACCGGCACAACGCTGGGGTTACCGTGCTGCACAAGACGGCGAGCTCCGAGAATATCAATGGCTTCATCAGGAAGACTGGCTCAGGGGGCGAAGTGGACTTGCTCTCGATCGACGTCGACAGCATTGATTACTGGCTGTTCGACGCGCTCGAGATTCCGCGCATCGTCAACCCACGTCTCATCGTCTGCGAGTACAACGCGCTCTTCGGCCCCACCCGCGCGGTGACGTTGCCGAACGCGCCCAGGCCCAGAACGGCTGACAAGAGCTACGTCGGAGCGTCGCTCGCGGCGCTCACCAAGGTGGCCGAGCGCAAGGGATACCGCTTGGTGCTCTGCGAGGACTACGGCGTGAACGCGTTCTTTCTCCGCAACGATCTGGCGCCAGAGATCCCCGGGTACACCGCCGAGCAGGCATTCCGACCGATGCGACGGCGGCGCGGCCTGGAGGAGGACACGCCCGAGGTCGAGGACGCGATCGCGGGCGCGGCCGCCGCTGGGCTTCCCCTCGTCGATGTCTAGCAGCCGGTGGCACTCCGGCATCGCGACCTGGTTTGCGGAGATTCGTCGCTCATCGATTGCCGCCGGACTCTCAGCCCCGATGGTGAGGCGTGCTGCCGTGTTTCTGGGGATCGTGGTTGTTCCCGTTGCGCTCTTCCTCTGGTCGTGGCTGTTCCGCTTCAACGATCCGGACGGTAACGTCAGCGGTCTCCTAGATGATCACTACTACTACCTTCTTCGAGGCTGGCAGATGCTGTACGGCGACCTGCCCGACCGTGATTTCGTGGACATCGGAGCGCCGCTGACTTTTGCGCTAGCTGCCGCGACGCAGTTGTGGGTCGGCCGCGGCGCCTGGTCGGAAATGGTCTTTTGCGTATCTGCCCTGTCGCTGGCGACGGTTCTCACGTATTTTGTCGCGCGTCGCGCGTCGGGGTCGATCGTGATCGCCGTGGTCGCCGCGGTGTTCCAGGCATCGCTCCAGCCACGGCTGTACAGCTACGGCAAGCTCGTCGTATACGCTGCCGCCATTCCCGTGCTCTGGGCGTTTATCGACAAGCCGACGCGCGGGCGCCGGTTCGCGCTGGCTGCCATCACCGCGGTTGCGCTCCTGTTGCGCCATGACCATGGGGTGTACGTCGGTGTGGGAATGGCCATCGCCATTGTCATGCTGCCAGAGGTGGCCTGGCGTGAACGGGTGCGCCACGCGGTCGTCTACGGGCTCCTCGTGCTCACGCTGCTATCGCCCTACCTCTGGTTTCTGCAACGCCAAGGTGGAATCGTCACCCACTTCGTTACGGCCAACTCGTGGTCGCAGCGCGACCGGGAGCGGGCACCGTTGGTGCTCCCGGCGATGATGTTCTCGGGGCCGGGTGGAGAGGTCGCCTCGGAGGGAGCCGATTGGTGGGATCGTGGTGTCTTCGTGGCAGCCAAACGCCATCACGTTCCCTGGATTTTCTGGCTCGTCATCGTGCTCCCCATGCTCACGCTCGCGGCACTGCCGCTCTGGAATGGAAGCTGGCGCCGCGAGTGGCCGAATGCCCGCCGAAAAGTCGCGTTGGTCGCAGTGCTGGGGCTCATCCTCGACTGGGCGTTCCTGCGTGGGAACCTGGAGGCCCGATTCGGCGACGTCTCGGTGACGAGCGCCATCCTCGGTGCCTGCCTGTTCTCGGCAGGATGGGCCGTGGTGTCGGGTCGGTTTGGGCGTGCCGACTCGGGCCGGACGCCACGGCCCTTGACGCGCCTGGCGGCGGGAACACTCGTGGCCACCCTCGTGGGTCTGACGGTGTTTGTGGAGATACCGTCGTTTCGGCATCGGATGGAGGGCGCCCACCTACTGGACCGGACGGAGTTGTGGAAGGAGCGCTTTCACGACGTGAGACAGAAAGGGGAGACCTGGCCCCTTGAGCGGTGGGCCACCCCGGACGAGCCGGGTCTGATGCGGTTGGTGTTCTACATTCGGGACTGCACTGCGCCCACGGATCGCGTGTTCATGTCGGAGTACTATCCGCAGGTGCTGGCGCTGGCGAAGCGCCCCTTTGCCGCCGGTTTTGGGGACCTTCGGCTGGGTTTCTTTGAAACGCCCGAGGACCAGCGGCTCGCCGTTTCGCGATTGGCCAGGCAGCGCGTGCCGCTCGCCGTGATGCCGGCGGCCGACGGCTTTGGCCGTTTCAAGGACCACTTCCCGATCGTGGACGCGTACTTCACCGAACATCTCCGCTCCGCCGGGGAGTACGACATCGGCAATGGCATCCGGATCCACCTGCTGGCCAGCAGGGACATTCCACAGACTGGCACCTGGGGACCCTCGGAGTGGCCGTGTTACCGCTGATCGCTCAGCGGCTGGCTGGGGGGCCGTGAAACCTCCGTGCCCCGCTACACTAGTGCTCGACAGGAGATGCCCACCGCCCCAGAATTACCTCGCGCGATCGCCGACAACCGGAAGGCGTCTCACGACTACCACGTCCTCGAGACATTCGAGGCCGGCATCGCGTTGCTCGGTACGGAGGTCAAGGCCATCCGAGAAGGGCGCGTGAACTTGCGCGACAGCTATGCCCGCCTGGACAAGGGTGAGGCGTGGCTCTTGAACGTGCACATCAGTCCGTACAGTCACACTGGCTACGCGCACCACGAGGAGCGACGCCAGCGAAAACTGCTGCTACACCGTTCCGAGCTCCGGAAACTCACGGGCCGCGTTGCGGAAAAGGGACTCACGCTCGTCCCGCTTCGGATGTATTTCAAGAAGGGCCGTGTGAAGGTGATGGTGGGGCTCGCGAAGGGTAAGCACATGTACGACAAGCGCGAAACGATCCGGCGCCGTGAAGTCGACAGGGAGACCCGCGCGGCCATGAAGGAGCGCCAGCGTTGACCGCAACCCTGGGGAGCCCGTGGCCACAGTTTCCAAGCCGTCGGCGAGCGACACATCCTTGCGCCCCGAGGGGCGTTCAACCCTACGGCTGGC
>CAUYXS010000104.1:0-4934 GCA_963577205.1 Dehalococcoidia bacterium
AACAGGCCACCCTGTAGCGGGTAGCCCGTGTTTTCCTCCAAGATGTCGAATGCGGCCACTCCTCCCGTGGTACACCGACCGTAGCGAGCACCTTCTGGTTGGTCCCCTAGCGGTGTCCCTTTGCGGCCAGGGAGCGGCGCTCCGGAGGCTGCCTCCTCTCATCCGTGCGCCAATTGACCATCACGGCAACGATGAGAGGCAGTGCGCATGACGCCTTCCGTCCTGCGTGAGACGCTCGCATAATGAGCGCATGACCTTCCGCAGTGGGTTCGTCGCTATCGTCGGCCGCGCCAATGTCGGCAAGTCGACGCTGCTGAACGCGCTCGTCGGCCAGAAGCTGGCCATCGTCTCCGCCAAGCCCCATACCACTCGCCACAAGTTGCTAGGCGTGCTGAACGGCGAGGGCTTCCAAGCCGCTCTGCTCGACACCCCTGGCTACCTCAGGCATAGCCGCGACCAGCTGGACAACGTTATGGCCCGGCAGATCGCATCTGCCTTCGCCGAAGCGGACCTAGTGTTGCTGGTAGTCGAGGCCCGGCCGGCCGGCGACGTGGAGCAAGACTTCATCAGCCAGGTGAAGGCATCCAAGCGGCCGGCGGTACTGGCCATCAACAAAATCGACCTGATTGCCAAGCCCAAGCTCCTGCCGGTGATGGCGGGCTACGCAGAGATGGATGCATTCGCGGACATCGTGCCGACCAGCGCTGTGACGGGCGACGGCATCGACGTGCTGGTGGCGCGCCTGGCTGCCTGGCTGCCTGAGCAGGAGGCCATTTTCCCTCCCGAGCAACTCACCGACCGGCCCGCAGCCTTCCTGATGGGGGAGATCATCCGCGAGAAGGTATTCTCGCTGTACCGCGAAGAGGTCCCTTACGACGTGGCCGTGGAGGTGGAAGCGTACGAAGAGCGCCAAGGCACCGCGCCCGACCTCCTTCAGGCGACTGTCCACGTCGGGTCGAACTCGCAGAAGCAAGTGCTGATCGGCAAGGGCGGACTGGCCATCAAGCAGGTGGGGGTTGAAGCGCGGCCTGAGATCGAAGCCATGGCCGGGCGGCCGGTCTACGTCGAGCTGTGGGTGAAGGTCAGCCCTGCCTGGCGAAAGAAGGCCGGGTTCGTCCAGCGGACCCTGCAGCCCTAACTGTCCGGTCCCGTGTCGCCGAGGAACTGCTTGACCAGAAAGCAGTTCGCACCGTACTCCTCAAGCAGACGCAGCGACTCCAACACCGCCGCCTGCGCGATGTCTTCGCGATTGACCTTGCGAATGCCGTGCTTGCGGCGTAGAAGCCGCCGGATGTCCTCGACGGCCTCAACTGCATCCGCACGAAAGCGGTATGTGACCTTGACTCGGTCTTTGGCGTCGAGCGTCGTATCGTTCTGGCGACGGAGGGCGTCCAGCTCGGCCTGCACCTCCTCCGCGGAGCGGAGGATGGCGTGGCGGCCACGACTTTCAAGCTCGGGAAAAACAAAGCTCGGGCGCTTACCCTTGGTGGCCATTGAGGATCTCCTTCGCCAGCTCCCGGTATTGCTTGGCACCGTCGATGTCTTGGCGCCACAGAACCAACGGTGTCTGGTAGCCGGGCGCCTCCACGAACCGCACGGACTGTTTGATCACGAAAGGGAAGAGGTTGATGCCCTCTCGCTCTGCGAACTCCGCCAGGTATTGGTACACCTCGCGGCTGTTAATCGTGCGCCCGTCGAAGCGGGTCGCAAGGATACCCATGATGTGCAGGCCGGAGTTGGTGACCTTGCGCACGTTCTCCATGGTGTCGAGCAGCATACGTAGCCCTCGCAGGGCCATGTACTCGCATGCGATGGGAATCAGCACTTCAGTAGCAGCCGTCAGGCTGTTCACCGTCAATATGCCCAGTGACGGGGGCGTATCAATGACGATGATGTCGTACTCGTCGAAGACGGGGTGCAGCCGGCGGTACAGGATCGTCTCGGCAGCCAGCGCCTGCTTCAATTCGAGCTCGGCGCCTGCAAGGTCGATGGTGGCAGGGGCAAGGTCGAAGCCGAAGTCAGTCTTGACGACGATGCTCCGAATGCTGAGGTCGGGGTTTACCAGTGCATCGTAGATGGACCGCTCGATCTTAGTCGTGTCCATGCCCAGGCAGACGGCGCTACCGCCTTGTGGGTCCATGTCGACCAGCAACGTACGCCTACCTGCTTCGGCGAAGCACGCAGAAAGGTTGACCGCCGTGGTGGTCTTCGCCACGCCGCCCTTCTGGTTGGCGACAGTCAGGATCATGGGGACGCCAGCCATGTGCACCTCTATTCGTTTGCGCTGCGCGCGGGCCGCTAGCCTGGCAGGCACGCTATCGAGACGGCATGCCTGATGTCAAGAAATTCTGCAATCTGTATTACAAGCAAACTGGTGTCCTGGCTTACTGCCGCTTGCCGCCCCGTATCGGAGCTCGGCGGCTGGGCCGTATCATAGGATCTGCAACGGACTACGGGTGGGGGGAGGGCGGCAACAGGCCCCAGTGCCTTGCGGCAGCCCCGCACCCCACCATTTCTCATGGAGACCGCATGCCGCTGATTCCCAAGTGCATGAGCACGCAGCACCCGGACAACGCCTTCGCACCCTCGTACGCGACCAATGGCGTCCTCAAAGGCGAGGGCGAGATCGCGGAGGCTGTCGATATTTTCTCGCTGGGCAGCGACGAGCAGATGTGGGACTCCGAGGGCAAGGAGGCCGACAACCAGGTCGTCCAGAAGTTGCTCACGAACCACTCCTCTTTCTTTCATGAGGAGCGGACGCTGGGCACCGACTGCGTGCTGACGCTTCGCGTCCCCAATCCGCGCATTGAGCTGGAGATGCGCAAGTCCACCGTCGAGGCGCTGCAGGGCATCCCCAAGGCCTGGGACATGGCCCGCGAGTTCTACGGCGAGGGGCTGCAAGAGCCGCCCATCCAAGAGGTCATCCTCCCCTTCACTACCTCGGCGGAGGAACTGTCGGCACTCGACATCTACTACCGCAAGTTCGTGGTGGGGCAAGAGTCACAGCAGTTGATTGGCGAGCGCACCGTGAAGGACTGGATCGGCGAGTTCTTCCCCAAACGGATCCGTATCATCCCGTTGATCGAGGACCTCGAGCACATCACCCGCAGCGACGACATCGTGCGCACGTTCCTGCAGGACGCGGAGGCCGACTACCAGCGCGTCTTCTTGGCGCGCAGCGACCCTGCTCTCAACTACGGCGCGATCGCCGCGGAGCTGATGCTGAAAATCGGCCTCTGGCGCCTGGACCGCCTTCAGGCCGAGCTGGGCGTGCCGCTCTACCCGATCATCGGCGTGGGCGCCGTTCCTTTCCGCGGGCATCTCAGCCCCACCAACGTGGAGCGTGCGTTCCGCGAGTACCCCAGCGCCCACACCTTCACGATCCAGTCGTCGTTCAAGTTCGACCACGACCGCGAGTTGGTGCGCGACGGTATCGCCAAGATCGTCGCCCACAATCGCAGCGAGGCGCCGCCCATCGACGAAGAGCGCGCCCTGGCCATCATCAGCAAGGTGTCGGCCCTCTATCAGTCGCAGGTCCGCAGCCTGGCACACATCATCGGCGATGTGTCGACCAAGGTACCGAAGCGACGGGAACGCAAGCTGCACGTCGGCCTGTTCGGATACGGACGCTCGCTAGAGGGGTCGGGGGGCGACGTCACGCTGCCCAGAGCCATCGGCTTCGCGGCCTCCATGTACTCGGTGGGTGTGCCACCGGAGCTACTGGGGTTGGCCGCCTTGGACGCCGACGACATGGCCTTTGTGCGCGAGGTCTACCCCAGTTTCGACGAAGACATGGCCGTGGCGCTGCGCTACGTGAACGAGCGGCGGGTGCGGGAGCTGCTCGGCGACGAGCACGCCAAGATCGCCATCGACCTAGGCCAAGACATCGACCGCGTCCACGAGGGCCTCACGAGCGCCATCTGGGCAGGCCTGGACCAGAACACGACGGGCAATGTGCCTCACTACATCGAAGAGGCTGCGCAGATCAGGCGCTTCCTCGGTTAACGCCTAGTTGAGAACGTTGACTGGCCGTCCCGCGAGGTACGCTGCCACGTTGCTGACCGTGCCCTCGTTCAGGTACTCCATCCCTTCGAGCGTGTTGTCGGCCACATGGGGCGTAAGCACGGCGTTCTCGCACTTGAGCAGCGGGTCGCCGGCCAATACCGGCTCGGTCTCGAAAACGTCAGTGCCGAAGCCGCCGAGCCTACCTCCAAGCAGCGCCTCCGCTACCGCCGCCCCGTCTACCACTCCGCCGCGCGCGACGTTGACTAGGATAGCGCCTGGCTTCATGAGGCCGAGCTCACGCTTGCCAATCAGGTGGCGCGTCTCGCCGCTCATGCGCACGTGCAGACTGACGGCGTCGGACGCTGCCAGTAGCTCATCGAGCGCGACGTAGCGCACACCCAGCTCTCGCGCGCGCTCCTCCGAGGGGTTGAAGGTCCAGGCCACGACATCCATGCCGATGGCCTGGCCTAGTCGGGCCATCGCCGCGCCGGTGTAGCCCGTCCCGACGACCCCGAGGGTGCGTCCAGCAAGGAACACGGAGCGCTGCGGACTCCACTCGCCTGCGCGAAGGGCGACAGTGTCGGCCACGACACGCCTGGCCACCGCCAGCAGCAGTGCAAGGGCATGCTCGGCGACGACCGGCGCCGTCCGCCCGGGGACGTTGCACACCGTGACGCCCTGGGCGCGGGCCGCTGCCAGGTCCACCGAGTCGGAGCCGGTCGCCGCGAGCACAAGCAGCCGGAGGTTTGTCGCCATCGCCAGCGCCTCCGCGGTCCATTGGACGCGCACCGGTGTGACGACAACCTCCGCGCCTCGCACTCGCGCCGCCAGCTCATCAGGGGTGGCGGGGGCCTCGGTGTGCAGGGCCACCTCTCCATGCTCGCGGAGGCGACCCAACTGCGGCGAGTCGGACCACTGATCCTGGGGAT
>CAUYXS010000105.1:0-4850 GCA_963577205.1 Dehalococcoidia bacterium
CTGCTTGACGACGGCGGGAGCCACATCCTCGGCTCGCTCCTCTTGAGGGACAGGGACCCCAACGGACTGGAGTCCGTCGTTGAAGAAGCCCATCTTGGTCCAGCTGAACACCGCTGGCCAGACGCGGGCCCTCGCGGCCTCCGCATCGTCGTCGACAGCAACCGCGGCGTTGTACATCAGTGGTATCGAGGCCACATCGCGCCCTGAGACTGCAGCCCCTTCCGCTAACCGTACTCCCGCCTGCGCTCTGAGCGCTGAGCTGACGCCCGCCAGCAGCATGGCCTCGTCTCCCACCTCCCCTGCCATCCGCAGCGCGCGCGGGCCGCTGGCAGCGACAACCACAGGTGGCGGTGGGTCGACCGGCCCTTGGATATGGCCGTTGGGGTTGGTGCCGAACTGCACTTTCGCGCCGCGAAGGAGTCCGCGGATGGAGCGAACGGCGTCCTTGAACTCGTCGGCCTTGGCGGGTGTCGAGCCGATATTGAGAATGACACTGTCGCCGGTGCCCATAGCGAGCTTAGCCCGGCCAGGTGCCAACTCAGCCAGGGTGTTGGCCATCACCGCGAGATGGAACGGGTGGCGGGACTTGGGGTTGGTCACTGCGGGGTAGAGCGCGATGGTGCTGGTCTGGGTCGCCGCGAGCCCGAGAATGACAAAGGCGTCCTGGCCATGTTCCACGTGGTCGGCGACGCCGGCGCCGGCGAACCCCAGCGACTCGGCGCGCTTGATGAAGTCGACCTGGGCCGGAATCGGCTGACCCTGCCCCACTGCGATATGGACTGCGAGTGCCACTATAGGCCGACCTCGTCGCGGCTGCGCGAGCAGGTGTCGACGATCGCGTAGACCAGCGCTTTGGTCACCTTGGCCAAGTCCGGTATATAACTCACGCCCATGCCGCCGAAGCCAGCCCATTCAGGTGGGACCGTGGGCACCTGCGGGAACCCGACGCGTGCTAAAGGAATCCCCAGGTTGCGGATGGCCGACGCATCGGTCTGTCCGCTGGTTCCGGTCCGTGCGTGGTGCTCGGCACCTTCGGCCAGCTCCCAGCCGCGCATGGTGGACTGGATGATCCAGTTCTCCGGGTCGGTGTAACCGGAAGGGTACGCTGCCGTCATCTCCCACTCGACGTCCAGCTCGGGGTTCTGCTCGAGAATCTGGTTGACAGCCTCACCGAACTCGACCTGTACCTGGGCCGGCGTCTGCCGGGGCGACTGGCGAATGTCAATGTAGATCTCGGTTGCGGCGGACGGGAACGCGGGCTTGTTGGGCCATCCAGCCCGGACCGCGGCGATGGCACCTTGCGGTCCGCAGAGGCCTGAGGCGTGCCGATCCTGGTACGTCGACAACCACTCCTCTAGCGCCAAGATGAACTTGGCGGCGTGGACGACCGAGTTGCGGAAGCCGGGGATACTGCGCGTGATGCCGGCGTAGCCCAACTGGCCCTTCACGGTGACCTTGAACCAACACAGCCCCACTTCCTCCCAGGAGACGGTCCATCCGGGCTTGACGATGATACCGAAGTCGGCCGTCGTGCCGTGGTTGATCATGTAGGACACGCCGCTGCCCAAGCCGTGGGCCTGGCGCACCTCGCCCTCGGCGGGCTTGGACGGCATGCCGCCGCCACACGAAGCCCAGATGACATCGCCTTTGAGTTCGATGCCCGCCTCGATGACGACACGGACGGCCTCGCCGATGGCCGTGATCATGCCCTTGGGATTGGAGGAGCCAAGCCCGATGACGTCCCCGTTCTCGGCGACGTAGGCATCGGGCAGCATCTCGGCGGTCAACTCCGGACCTGCCCAGGGCACGTCACGGTCGGGGTCGGCGTCCAAGTGGGTGTCCACCGGCGCATACAGCATTAGCGAGGGACCGCCCCCGCTCCCTCTGAGGCGGCCGACGGCGTTGCCGGACTCCTCGTCCATGGGTTGATAGAAAGAGTCCAGACCAATAGACGCCATGTGCTGAGCGAGCCACTCGCTGGCCTTGCGCTCGTAGCCCGTCGGGCTGTGAATGTCCGTCAGCGCCAGGTCGAGCTGGCGCATCTTGTCTTCGTCGATGAGGGCCAGCGCCTTGTCCAGGGCTTGCTGTTGCTCGGGTGTCAGCGACACCTTCTTCACTGCAACGTCAGTCGGGGCAGCGGTCTTGATCGCCATGGCATGCTCCTCCGTGGGTTCCTCGTGCACTCTCTGTGCGCGTTCGCCCTGGAATAATCGCTGGGCGCCGAGTGGGCGCGAGTCTAGCCGTGGCCTTGGGGGCGGTCAAGCCAATCTTTTGGCTTAGCCTAGCTTCGCGCGCCTGTTGACGGCCTGCTGCACGCCAATCTACGCTATACCTTGTCAGACCCTCGCGGAGTGTGCCCCTGTGCCCCAAGTCGGCGTCCTCATCGGCAGCAAGAGCGACGAAGAAACCATGCGGCAGACCCTCGATCTGCTGGCGGAGCTGGGGATCGATGCGGAGCTCCGCATCGCCTCGGCGCACCGCAACCCTGACGCCGTCCGCGAGTACGTGCTCGGCGCCGCGGAGCGCGGGGTGGAGGTCTTCATCGCGGCAGCGGGCGGTGCGGCGGCACTGCCGGGCGTCGTCGCATCCCTCACGACCCTGCCAGTTATTGGCGTGCCGCTGGCCAGCAGCGACCTGGGGGGTGTCGATGCGCTGCACTCCATCGTGCAGATGCCGCCGGGGGTGCCGGTCGCGTGCGTCGCCGTCGGGAGCTGGGGCGCGCGGAACGCCGCCGTGTTGGCCGCGCAGATCCTTGGCCTTAAGTATGCTAAAATTGCTAGTGCTGGCGAGGCGTACCGAAAGCGCCTCAGAGAGCGCTAACTCTCTACCCTTGCGCAAGGCCGCGGCCTCCATGCTCCGATGCGGTGACTCCGACGTATCAGCCACTTCCGGAGCCGTTTTGCACTCCCCGACTACCACCTCCACTGCGCCCGAGAAAGTACGCGTATGATTCCTCGTTACACGCGCCCCGACATGGGCCTGATTTGGACTGACGCGGGCATGTACGACCGGTGGCTCGCCGTCGAGGTCGCCGCGTGTGAGGCGTGGACCAAGCAAGGGATGATCCCGCCTGAGGACATGGCCAAGATCCGCGGCGCACGCTACGACACGGCGGTCATGGAGACGGAGCTCGAGCGGACTAAGCACGACGTCAATTCATTTCTCTGGTCCATCTCGCCTAGCCTGGGGCCCGAGAGCCGCTGGATACACCTGGGCTTGACCTCGAATGATGTCAAGGACACGGCTCTCGCCATGCAGTTGCGTGACGCGGCCGACATCCTCTTGGCCGACGTGGATGAGCTGCTCCAAGTGCTGGCCGAGCGCGCAGTCGAGTTCAAGGACACGCTTCAGATGGGCCGCAGCCACGGCGTGCATGCCGAGCCCATCACCTTCGGCCTCAAGCTGGCGCTTTGGTACGACGAGATGCGCCGCAACCACAAGCGTCTCCACGATGCACGCGAGCAGATAGCAGTCGGGAAGATATCCGGCGCCGTGGGGACGCACGCCACCGTGCCGCTCGAAGTGGAAGAGGAGGCGTGCCAGGCAATGGGGCTCGGCGTCGCACCGCTTTCCAATCAGGTTATTCAGCGTGATCGCCACGCCCAGTTCGTTTCCACTCTGGCCGTCGTGGCTGCGTCACTGGAGAAATTCGCCACCGAGATCCGCGGGCTCCAGCGCACGGAGGTCCACGAGGTGGAGGAGTTTTTCGGCGAAGGGCAGACCGGCTCGTCGGCCATGCCCCACAAGCGCAACCCCGAGCTCTCAGAGCGGGTCTGCGGGTTGGCCCGACTGGTCCGCGGGCACGTCGTTACGGCTCTCGACAATGTCGCCCTCTGGCACGAGCGGGACATCAGCCACTCGTCCGCGGAGCGCGTCATCCTGCCCGACGCGTGCATGGCCCTCGACTACATGTTGGACCTGTTCACCGGCGTGATGCGCGGCCTTCGCGTGTTCCCCGACCGGATGATGACCAACATCGAGTCCACGCGCGGCCTAGTGTTCTCCCAGCGGCTTATGCTGGCGCTGGTGGAGAAGGGCATGCCCAGGCGGGAGGCCTATCGCATCCAGCAGGTGCATGCGCACGCCGCCTGGGACGAGGGCGCCGACTTTCGCGAGCTCGTGAGCGCCGACCCGGTGGTGCGGGAGCACCTGCCTGACGCCGAGCTAGCCGAGCTTTTTGACTACAGCTACTACATCCGGCACGTCGACGCGCTCCTCTCGCGAGTCGGCCTCGGAGCAAAGGAGCGTTCGAGTGCCACTGCTTGAGACCACCCTGCCTGACCTGCTCTATAGGGGTAAGGTCCGCGACACATATGACCTCGGCGAAGGGCTGCTGCTCATGGTGGCCACCGACCGCGTGTCGGCCTTCGACATCGTGCTGCCCACCGGAATACCTGACAAAGGCCGCATCCTCGCGAGGTTGTCGCGCTTCTGGTTCGGCATGACCGGGCACATCACCCCCAACCACTTGGTGGCCCTCGCCGACGACATCAAGGCCCTCGGCCCGCTGGCTGAGCACCCGCGGCTGCAGGACCTGTCCGCTGAGATCGCAGGCCAGTCGATGGTGGTGCAGCGGGCGGAGCGTATCGACGTCGAGTGCGTGGTGCGCGCCTACCTGACTGGCTCTGCGCTCACTGAGTACGATCACAGCGGTACGATATTCGGCCAGCCAGTCCCCGCCGGGCTTAGGGACGGCGACCGGCTCCCCGAGCTGATGTTCACGCCGACCACGAAGGCAGAAGCAGGCCACGACGAACCCATGACCATGGCCGGCGTGGAGGCACTGGCAGGACAGGAGATGGCGGCGCGCTTGCGAGACACCTCGTTTGCGGTGTTCCAGCATGCGCACG
>CAUYXS010000106.1:0-4844 GCA_963577205.1 Dehalococcoidia bacterium
GGTGGGAGCGCGAACCGTAGGAAGTTGAGCATGGCCGGCCCTTCGACCGTGAAGTCCGGTACCTGAGTGTAGTCACTGTCGTTGCGGATGGACGCCCGCTCCAGCACCTCGATGGTGCGGCTGTCCGCGTCGGCGCCGGTAACGATGACGGCATAGCTCTCGACGGCCAGCACGTCCGTCGAAGAGGTCGCGGCGAACACCTCGATGTCTACCGGCCGCGGCAGGTCAGACAACGCGAGGGTCGCGGAGTAGATCGCGCCCTGGTACTCAGCGCCGATGAAGTACACCCGGCTGGTGCCGACTGGCACGCCGGCGAAGGCGAACCGGCCGTCTTCGGTGGGCATGACAGTGCGTTGGTCGATTGCTACGATGCCCTCGAGGACATTCAGCGTCACCCGCACGGACGTGGGGTCGAAGGGCGCCTCTGCCGTTCCGCTTCGCACGGTGCCGACGATGGTGGCGCCCTCCTGAGCTGCGGCAGCCGAGAGGCTGTAACCGACCAGCAGCGCGGCGAGTGGCAGTGCCAGGGCGAGGCGGCGAATCATGCGTCTTGGTCTCCGGCCCCTCGCTTATGGAGTTCGTCCTCGAGGGTGTCCTCGATCTCGGCGAGGGTGTCCTGCATGCGGTTCTGCTGGCGAATCAGATTGGCTGCGTGCAGGCGAAGCTCGTCCAACCGGGCTCGGTACTCCTCGTCGGAGAGATCCTGCATGAAGCGCTCCTGTTGGAGAGCGAGGATCTCCTGGTACGTGCGGTCCCGGGCACGACGCAGCCGGTCCCTCAGCTCCACGGCGGGGTCGTCGAGCCGGGGACCGCCCCCCCGGTGGCGCCAGAGAGGATAGAGAACGATGGCGATGGAGGCGGCCACGAGCAAGGTCGCAAGGAAGATAGTCACGTCGTCACAAGCCTTGCTCTGAGGGTGGGGTCGCGGGAGCCGTTAGCCCACCCCCGTCGGTAGAGGGCTTCCGCGCACCGGTGTCGTCACGGAGGCCGAGGCCCGCTGACGGGCCGGCCAGAGCGCGATGACCGTACCCAGAATAACGAAGGGCCCCGCCATCCACATCCACCACACCAGCGGGTTCACCAGCAAACGGAAGACGGCGCTTTCTCCGTCCGGTTGGACCTCGCTGAACATGACGTAGAGGTCTTCCTTGGGCGTGGAGTAGATGGCGGCCCGGGTCGACAGCATGGAGAAGGATGGGTAGAACCCCTGCCAGGCTTGAATCGTCCGGACGAACTCGCCGTCCCTCGTCACCCGCAGAGTCGCCGTGCGTTCCGTCCGGTCGGCGAGCGGCAAGGATTGGCTCCCGATGAACTCGACCTCGTAGTCTCCAATAGACGCTTGCTGACCGGGACTGAGAATGATATCGCGCTCGAGGTTGTAGAACTGTGAGCCGATGATGCCGAAGGCGAGCATGACGATGCCGAGGTGCGCGACGTACCCACCGTAGCGAGGACGATTCGTCGCCATCAGCTGCGCGAACGCGACCGGGTAGGCCGCACCAGACACACGGCGCCGGGCGATGGTCCCGCGCACCCACTCCTGGAGCACCGACGCCGCGACTAGCGAGCTGACCGTGAATGAGACCAGCGCGATCATGTTGTGGACGCCCAGAACGAGCAGGGCAACGAACACGGCTCCCGTCAGTGCGACTGGGATGGCAAGCGCGCGCCGTATCGTCGCGGACGTGGCGTGGCGCCAAGGGAGCAGCGGCCCCACGCCCATGAGGAACACGAGGGCGAGCAGCAGCGGCCCGTTGACTTTGTTGTAGAAAGGCGCACCGACGGTGATGGTCTCGCCCGTGACCAGCTCGGAGATGAGCGGGAACACGACTCCCCACAACGTCACGAACGCCACCGCCAGCAGCAGCAGATTGTTGACCAAGAATGCGGCCTCACGGGAGAGCACCGACTCCAACCGCGAGCGGCTGCGCAGCCGGGCAAACCGATAGAAGAAAAGACCGAACGAGACGGCGACCGTGACCCCAAGGAAAAGGAGGAACACCCACCCGAGGGTTGAGGCGCCGAACGAGTGGACCGACGGGACCGGCCCACCACGATTGATGAAAATGCCGAACGCACCCAATGCGAAGCTCGTGTTGATCAGGACGATGTTCCACATGCGGAACATCCCCCGGCGCTTCTGCACCATGATCGAGTGGATGAATGCGGTGAGCCCGAGCCACGGCATAAACGCCGCATTCTCCACCGGGTCCCAAGCCCAGTAGCCGCCCCAGCCCAGGATTGTGTACGCCCACCAGGCACCCAGCAGCAGCCCCGTGCCGAGCATCGCCCATGCGACGATACCCCACACGCGCCCGGCGTCGACCCAGTCGTCGTC
Organism: Dehalococcoidia bacterium; assembly: GCA_963577205.1. Lineage (GTDB taxonomy): Bacteria > Chloroflexota > Dehalococcoidia > Lucifugimonadales > Australimonadaceae > CAUYXS01. The sequence continues at coordinate 2,339 of CAUYXS010000106.1, forward strand.
GATCTTGCCGGACAGCAAGGCGCCCATGCCCAGGGCGAACGGTATCGCAATGATTATGAGGCCAGTCATGATCATTGGTGGATGGATGAACATTCCAGGGTGGGTGAGCAGCGGGTTGATCCCTTGACCGTCGAGGGGGACCGTGGGCAGGGTCACGAAGGGGTTGGCCATGAATAGCATGACCGCAACGAAGAACGTTAGGATCGTCATCAGCACGGCGTTGGCGTACGGGCGCTGTGCGCCCAGCCCATGAGGAGTGCGCGCCATGGCAATGGAGGTGACCGCGGCGAGAGCGAAGGCGACGAAGAGCAGCGAGCCTGCGTTGCCAGCGTAGAAAGCAACCCAAGTGTAGACACGGGGCATCGCCAAGTTTGAATGCTCGGCGACGTACCTGATGCTGAAGTCGCTCTGCAGGAACGAAACGACCAGCGCCAGCACGCCTATACCCAATGCCAAGGCGGAGGCGTAGGTCGCCCGCTGCCCGCTGAGCACCAGCACGTCGTTGCGCTGCCGCGCGCCGGCGAAAGAAGTGACGCCGGCGTATAGCGTCAGCGCCAGCGCAACGATGATAGAAGTTGTGCCAAGGTCAGCCATTGCTCTCCATGCGGGTGGTCATTCTCGCACGCCTTCTGGGTGGCGGCTGGGGCCTGGATTGCTGCCAAACTCGCGGTCCACCTCATCGAGGTAGCGCTCAAGGTCCGGGTCCGTGGTGGCCTTTGGCTGACCCGGAGCGCTTGCCCTTGCAGTAGCTTGAGGGCGGCGCATCGACTTGAGAGCCAAGGCAAGGGCGGCGATGCCCACTGCCAAGCCAGCCGGTGGCACGAGCCACACAGCCAGCCCCACGCCGCTGGCCGGAGGCTCGGCGAGGACCGACTCGCCATAGACGGAGACGAAGTAACCGGAGACCTGTTCGGGCGACTGCCCGGCTGCTAGGCGTTCACGGATGATGGCGCGCATTTGCTTGGCGAGCGTCGCCTGCGACTGGTTCAGAGTTTCGCTCGGGCAGACCGGGCACATGATCTGCTTGTCGAGCCGTATGGCAACAGCTTCAAGGTTGGGCGGCAACTCAAGGAAGACTGTCTGCTGCGCACGGACCTGAGCTGTGCCGAGCGCAAGAGCGAAAACGATGACGACCAAAGCCACCGGCGTCCGGACTCTCTTCATCGCCACATCTGCTAGTCGCAACCCCTGCCCCTTTGAGCTTCTACGGGACTTGGTTTGGTTGAAAAGATCAACCGCCAGAGGGCTGATTCTCCGGGCGTGACAAAAGGTTGACGCGATGATCGTTTGGCAGCGCGATGAGATTGACAAGCGCCCAGCGGTCCTCGTCGCTCAGGAGGTTACCGAAGGCGGGCATCAGCCCAAAACCACGGGTGATCGAGAAGTAAGCCGAGCCGCTTGCGAGCTCCCGAACACGTTCGCTGTCGAAGGCCGGCGGCCGTGATGCGCCGTACTCAATGAACTTGATGCCGACAGGCCCTTGGCCATCCGCGACGGCGCCGTGGCAAGTGGAGCAGTTGATGTTGTAGAGGAGCGCGGCGCGGTTGAGCGTGACCGCACCGGCGCTCACGGGGTTGGCCAGCGCCGCGGCGTCCGCGCGCAGCTCAGGAAGCGGCAGTTTCCCGCCGGTAATCGGGACGGAATTCTCTGGGGGTAGGAACCGTGGGGGCTCTTGGGCCTTCAGCGTCTGGTTGTAGTGCATCTCCTGGAAAATGTCGACCTTATACGCCCCGGTAGATCGGCCAGGGTCTCCAGGGCTACAGGCGGCCGCGGCCAGCGCGATCAGCACCAAGACCGGCAGCAGCCAGGCACTACGTATGTGAGACAACGGCTTCATCGGGTCGTGCCTATTGCCCTTCCCGCTTGACGTCCTCAGCGCCCACGCGCCGGAGTACACCATCAGCGGCCTCGGCGCGCTCTTGTGGGCAGGCAACGATGATGCCGATGTAGCCCTCGGTGATGCGAGCGTCGTACAGGCCGAGGCGAGCCTTTGGCAGGCGTGACTCGAAGAGGATGCCGAGCACCGTGAAGATGATGGCGCTTAGCATCGTCATTTCGTACATGATGACGGTCATGGGCGGAATGCTCAGGATGGGCTTGCCGCCCGTGACCAACGGATAAGAGATCTGGGTTCCGGCCGTGATCAGCAGGCCGATGGCGAACCCGACCAGCGCACCGACCAGCGGGAAGACATACAGCCGGTGCGCAGCCTCGTACTCGCCGAACGTCCCCTCAGGGAACGGACTCCCGGAGTAGACGTCCATATCTTCATGGGGGAACCCGTCCTCCCGCAGGGCCGTGATGGCGTCCGCAGCCTCCTGCGGATCCTGGAATAGCCCTAATAGTTTCGTGTTTGCCATCTACCTACTCCTTGACCAGGGCTGGGACACTCACTCGGCCCACTTGCACGTTGTCGACCAACCTCTGGCCTTCCTTCATTTCCCATATCGGAATCAACGGGAAGAACTTGCTGAACATCAACATGAGGAAGCCGACCAAGAAGAAC
>CAUYXS010000107.1:0-4779 GCA_963577205.1 Dehalococcoidia bacterium
CATCGGGGGTGAGTCCGCCGCTTACCTCGGCATCAACCGCAACAAGAAAAGCGTTGTCCTCGACCTGCGCACCGACGTCGGTAAAAACGCATTCAAACGGCTCGCCGCCCAGGTTGACGTCGTCGCCGAGAACTACCGGCCAGGCACCATGGAGCGCCTGGGCCTCGGCCCCGAAGCCCTGCGGCAAGACCATCTCGAGCTCATCTACGTCTCCGTCTCCGGCTTCGGCCAGACCGGTCCCTACGCGTCACGTCCCGGCTACGACCTCGTGGCCCAAGGCATGTCCGGCATGATGAGCGTCACCGGCTACCCGGACTCACCTCCCGTCAAAGTCAGCATCCCCATTGGAGACCTCAGCGCGGGCATGTTCGCCGCCTACGGCGTCCTCTCCTCCTACATCCATCGCCTGAAGACCGGCCAAGGCCAAGTGGTCGAAACCTCACTCCTCGAATCCGCCATCGCCCTCACCGTCTGGGAATCGGCCGAGCTATGGGGTAGCGGACAGACCCCCCAGCCCAAAGGCTCGGCGCATCGCATGGTCGCCCCCTACCAGGCCCTCGCCACATCCGACGGCTACGTCAACTTTGCCATCGGCAATCAAAGCATCTGGGAGCGCTTCTGCAACGCCGCTGGCCTCGAACGTTTGCTCACCGACCCTCGTTTCGCCTCCAATCCTGAACGCGTAAAGCACTACCAGGAGCTCGCGGCCGAGCTTGAGCGCGCCACCATCACCAAAACATCAGCCGAATGGCTCGCACAATGCCTGGACATCGGCGTACCAGCGGGCCCCATCTACAACATGGCCCAGGTCTACCAAGACCCCCAGGTCATCGAGCGCGGCATGATCCAGCAGCTAGAGCACCCCCTCGCCGGCGTCATCAACCACATTGGCCTCCCCGTCAAGATGTCTCTCACCCCCGGCCAGATACGCATGCCCGCCCCCACGCTCGGCCAGCACACCACCCAAGTCCTCGCCCACTTCGGCTTCACCCCCACTGACATCGCCGCGCTATCCACCTAGCGCAGTCCCCCACTCGCACCCTGGCACGTCGACACCGTTCGCAGCGCCACTCGTTACCGTGGTGCCCACCTAGGTACCCTTGCCTTCGTCTTCACCACGCTGATCACCCTCATGGGAGCCATAGCCCCCGAGGAGTCGGCCACCACCCTCGCGTGGCGCTTCCCGCGCTCTCCCGCCCCCCCCTACCCGTCGACAGGGCCCACCCCACAACGCGCAGTACCCACGTGAAACTCGCTCCTGGCGAGTGCTATCCTTGCGCCACTGATTAAACCTCGCCCCACGGAGCGTACCCCGATGACGACGACCCCCGCAGGCACCGCTGTTGGTCACAAGGTCCCGCGCGTTGAAGCACGAGGCAAAGTCTCGGGTGGAGCCACCTACGCCGCAGACCTCCACGTTGAAGGCGTTCTCTGGGCGAAAACCGTCCGCTCCCCATACCCTCGCGCACGCATCGCCAGCATCGACACCTCCGCCGCCAAAGCGCTCCCCGGCGTACGAGCCGTCGTCACTGGCAATGACCTCCCCCCGAACACCATGTGGGGCCGACGCATCATCGACGTCCCCGTCCTCGCCCAGGGTGAAGTGCGATTCGCTGGCGAGCAGGTCGCCGCTGTCGTCGCCGACGACGAGGAGACCGCGCAGCGGGGCGTCGAGCTGGTCGAGGTCGAGTATGAAGTGCTTCCCGCGATCCTTAACCCCGAGGCCGCGATGGCCGACGACTCTCCCCTGGTTCACCCAGAGGTCCTCGACATCAAGGGCATGTTCTACGATATGCCGAAACCCCAGAATCATTACATCGTCTGGGACTGGGTCAAAGGCGACGTCGACGCCGGGTTCAAAGAAGCCGATCTCATCGTCGAGAACGTCTACACCACGCCCAATGTCCACCAGGTCTACATGGAAGCCCACAACCAGGTGACCTCAATCGACGACGACGGAGTGTTGCACGTCTGGGCGCCCTCGAAAGCCCCTTACTCCGCGCGCAACCAATCGGCGGCGGCCCTCGGGCTTGATCCTGAAAAGATCGTCTTCCATCCCGTGGCCATCGGCGGGGACTTTGGCGGCAAGGGCTCGCCCATGAACATCCCTCTTGGCTATTTCCTGAACAAAGCCACAGGCAAGCCGGTCAGGATGGTCTTCGACTACACCGAAGAGTTCATGGCCGCCAATCCACGCCACGCCTCCAAGCTCACCATCCGCACCGGCGTCAAGCGCGACGGCACCATCGTTGCCCACGACTCCAGCGTCGTTTTCGACAGCGGAGCGTATGCCGGGTTCAAGCCCGCTGGCCACCTCATGGGTGTGGCCGGTATCGGAGGCCCCTACAAGGCCCTCAACACTCGCATCAGGGAATACATGGTCTACACCAACAACCCTCCCTGCGGTCATATGCGTGGCCCCGGCGAGCCCCAGGCCCTCTGGGCCCTCGAGTCACACATCGACGAGATCGCCCTCCTGCTTGGCATTGACCCCGTCGCCTACCGTATGGCCAACCTCGCTGAGGGCGGCGAACCCGTCGCGCTGGGTGAGGTCTACGAGGAGAACCGCGCCAAGGAAACGCTCCAGGCTGCAGTCGACGGAGCAGGCTACGCGGGCCCCAAGCCGGCGGCTCCGGACGGAATGCTTTACGGGCGCGGCGTTGCCATGGGTGAGCGCGCACCCGGCGGTGGGCAGAACAACGCACAAGTGACCCTCCACCAAGACGGCTCCGTCAGCCTCGAGACGCCAATCTTCGAGCAAGGCTCGGGCGGTGTGACCGTCCTCCAGCAGATGGTCGCCGAGACCATGGGCCTCCCCACAGAAGTAATCCAGGTCAACGTCATGGAGACCGGTCTGTTCGAAGCGGACTCAGGCACCGGTGGGAGCCGCGTCACTAACATCGGCGGCATTGCCACCCACGAGGCCGTCCAGAAAGCCCACGCCGAGCTCTTCAAGCTCTCCGCCGAGCTCGACAACTGGCCGGAGGAGCAGTTAGAGGTGAGCGGCGAAATGCTCGTACGCACCGACACCGGCGAATCCAAGCCCTGGAAAGACGTCGTCTCCCGCACCATGACACCCGTCGTCGGCAGCCACATGGCCTCCGGACGCGGCGCCGACGTCACAGGCTTCTGCGCACAGGTCGCCGAGGTCACCGTCGACCCCGACACTGGCCAGGTCAAACTGTTGAAGATCACCACAGCTCACGACACAGCAAGGATCGTGAATCCCATCGGACACCAGGGCCAGATTAATGGCGGCACCATGTTCGGCATCGGGTATGGCCTCTTCGAGGAGATGAAGCTCGAGGATGGCCGCGTGACCACGCTGTCCTTTGCCGACTACAAGATCCCCAGCATCATCGACGTGCCAGAGCTCAAGACGGTGCTCCTCAGCGAGGACAGCCAAGGCGCAGGCCCCTACAACATCAAAGCCATCGGCGAGACCCCCAACGCACCCACGGCACCCGCCATCGCCAACGCTGTCGCCGACGCCATCGGCGTACGGATCCGTGACCTGCCGATCACCGCCGAAAAGGTCTATGCCGCCCTACAGAACAAGGCAAAGGCTTAGGACTAAGGAATAAGCCAACCTCAATGGAGTCCATCGCCGCGATCGCTAGAGTGATTGGCCTCGAGCCCAAGCACCTCATCGCCTACGGCGCCGACAAAGCCAAGATCTCCCTCGATGCGATCAGGCCTTCATCGGGGAAGCTTATTGCCGTCACTGGCATCACGCCAACCTCCGCTGGTGAAGGGAAAACAACGACTGCCATTGGCCTCACCGATGCTCTCGCAAAAGCGGGGCATCGGGCGGCCGTCACCCTCAGGCAGCCATCGCTGGGATCCATATTCGGCGTCAAGGGCAGCGGCACAGGCGGAGGCCGGGCAACCGTCGTCCCCGGAGCGGACATCAGCCTTCATTTCACCGGCGACTCCCACGCCGTAACCACTGCCCATAACCTCCTCACAGCCCTCACTGACAACGCCGCCCGCCGTCGCCTCGTCCCCGGCCTCACCCCTGACGGCGTCGCGTGGCGCCGCGTGAGTCCCATCGAGGACCGCGCGCTACATAGCATCGTCGCCGGCCTTGGTGGCGACGCCAACGGTCCGGTACGTGACACCGGCTTCGACATCACCGAAGCCTCCGAGATTATGGCCATTCTCTCCTTGGCCACCGGCTACGAGGATCTCCGCAAGCGACTGGGCGCCATCACCGTCGGCTACACCACAGAAAACCGGCCCGTGCGCGCCGGGGAGATCGGCGCCGTCGGATCCATGATGGCTCTCTTGAAAGATGCCATGCTCCCCAACCTGGTCCAGACCAGCGCCGGACAGCCTGCTTTCGTCCACACTGGTCCCTTCGCCAACATCGCCCATGGCGCCAGCTCCGTCGTCGCCGACAAGCTAGCCCTTGGCTACGCCGACTACGTGGTCACCGAATGTGGATTCGGCGCGGATATCGGCTTCGAAAAGTTCATGCACATCAAGATGCGCTCATCGGGCATGCGCCCTTCCGCCGTCGTCCTCGTCGCCACCGTTCGAGCCATCAAAGCCCACGGCGGCGTACCACCCGACGCCCTTACCCGCCCCGACGCCATGGCAGTCCGCATCGGCGCAGCCAACCTCGAACACATGGTCAACGTCATCCGCAGCTTCGGTGTCCCCCTCGTCCTCTCCATCAATCGCTTCCCCTCGGACACCCCTGAAGAGATCGTCATCCTCCAGGACATCGCCATCACCGCAGGCGCATCCGCCGCCGTAACCTGCGCCGCCTACACC
>CAUYXS010000108.1:0-4775 GCA_963577205.1 Dehalococcoidia bacterium
CCGATCGAGGGCGCCACGCGAGTGCTGCTCAATGTCGCCGGCGGCCCCGACCTCACGCTCCAGGAGGTCAACCAGGCAGCGGACTTCATCAGCCGCGCGGTCGACCCGGAGGCGAACATCATCTTCGGCATGGTCACCGACCCCCGCCTCGAAGAGGAAGTGCGAGTCACAATCATCGCCACGGGCCTGCCGGCGGACGACGCGTCCGGCCCGAGCTTCGAGGACATACTGAAGGAGACGCTGGCCGGCGACGGGACGGAAGAAAGAGTTGAGCTGGAGCCGGAGATCGAGCTGCCGGGCTTCCTACAGCGCTTCAAGCGCCCTCGCAAGTAGCGTTAGTCGACGAGTCGTAACGCCAGCACGCCCGCTGGCAGCCTGACCATCACGCCCGCATGGCGATAACGGCGAGGCCGTCGGGGACATCAATGCAGACGACCCAGCTTGGGCGCACCGGCCTTCAGATCACACGGCTTGGCGCTGGCCTCGCCGAGATCGGCTTGAGCCAGACCGAAGATCCGGTGGCCCGCGCTGGCCAGGTACTCGGTGCAGCACTGGATGCTGGCATCAATTTCCTGGACACCGCGCCCTGCTATGGGATCAGCGAAGAACTCATCGGCAAGACCGTGGCCCATCGCCGTGATGATTACGTGCTGGCGACCAAGTGCGGGCACGTGGTCGGAGACTGGCAGGGCGAGGAATGGACGCGCGCAACGCTGGAGCACAGCATCGACCGTAGCCTGCGTTTGATGCAGACCGACCACATTGACTTACTCCAGCTGCACTCGTGCGCTGTCGACACACTGGAGAAAGGCGAGGTGATCGACGTCCTCCAGCAGGCCAGGGATGCGGGCAAGGTTCGTTTCCTGGGCTATAGCGGCGATAACGCCGCCGCCCGCTGGGCAGTGGATAGCGGCCACTTCGATACGCTTCAGACCTCGTTCAACCTTGTCGACCAGCGTGCCCTCACGACCGGGCTGCTCGCGACGGCGAAAGCCAAAGGCATGGGCATCATCGTGAAGCGCCCCATCGCCAACGGCGCTTGGGGCGCCACGCAGGCGCCGTCGCCCTACTCTGCCGAGTACTTCCGCCGAGCGGAGGCGATGCGGGCCGACGGTCAGGTATCCGGCGCGCCCATCGACCGCATCCTGCTGGCGATGGCATTCACGTTCGCCCACCCTGAGGTGGACACGGCGATCGTTGGCACGCAGAACACAGCCCACATGCTTTCCAACATTGACATGATCGTGCGGCGCCCGCACATAGACCCGTGGGCGCTGGAGGACCTGCACGGCCGCTTCGCGGCCCGCGGCAAGGACTGGACGCAGCAGATTTAGGCGGACGCAGGCCAAGTGGAACGGAGAAGGCATATGGTCGACTTGGTCGACGTGGTGGACTACGCCGAGCGTGTCGCGACCAAGGGGTTCAGCTCCATCAGCATCTCGAGAGGTACCCGATGTCAATGATCGACAGTGCGAACATCGCCGGCTTCACTACGGGCCGAGGGTCGGTTTTCGGCTGCAATCCCGTGCCGAACCTGAAGCAGGGCACCACTGCACAGACGTACGAGTCGCTGGACGAGGTGGGACGCCGCCTGTTAGGCCTGATCATCGACACGGCGCCCGGGCGCAAGTCGAAGAGTGAAGAGCGGGGCTCCGGGGGCGAAGAGCTCACGCCCCGGCAGCTCGGCGCGGTGATATAGCGGTGGCGCGAAACATCCTTGGCATCGCCGGAGGCATCGGGGTGCTGCTGGCGTCGATGGTACTTGTTGGCGCATTCAGTAGCGAGGCGCTGGCTAAGGAAGGCACGACCGTCACCCTAGACCGTGCCTTCCCGGAGCTGCGCTTCGTTCGGCCGGTGCTCTTAACCCACGCCAACGACGGGAGGAACCGCGTGTTCGTCGTCGAGCAGGCTGGCACCATTCGCGTCTTACCCAACACGGACACGATCCCGGCCACTGGCGTCTTCCTCGACATCCGCGATCGCGTTAATTCCGTGGGCAATGAGCAGGGGATGCTGGGCCTGGCGTTCGATCCCGGCTTCGCCGACAACGGCTACTTCTACGTGAACTACACCGCGGATGGCCCCTCTCGATCGGTCGTTTCGCGGTTCTCGGTATCGACGGACCCAGACCTTGCCGACCTAGGCAGCGAGCTGGTCATCCTTGAGGTCGGTCAGCCCTTTACCAACCACAATGGAGGCATGATCGAGTTCGGCCCAGACGGCATGCTGTACATCGGGCTCGGGGACGGCGGGGCAGCGGATGACCCGTTCGGCCACGGCCAGAACCCAAGCTCGCTGCTTGGTACGATCCTTAGGCTGGACGTGAGCCAGTCGAAGGCGGGTGAGCCCTACAGCATTCCCATCGACAACCCGTTCTTCGGCGGCCTCACGATGCCCTCGCCCAACGAAGTGACCCCTCGGCCGGAGGTCTGGGCGTACGGGTTCCGCAACCCCTGGCGCTTCTCGTTTGACGGCCCATCAGCATCACTAGGAAAAGCGAAGTACACCGGAACGGGCGACCTTTGGGTTGGAGACGTTGGTCAGACCGACTGGGAGGAGGTCAACGTCGTCGAGAAGGCTGGCAACTACGGATGGAACATAATGGAGGGGGCCAACTGTTTCCTCGCGACAACCTGCGAGGGCAGCGACCTGGAGCCGCCGATCGTGGAGTACCGGAACGCAGGCGATGAGTGCTCCGTCACCGGCGGCCGAGTGTATCGCGGCCAGCAGGCCCCGGCGTTGGCCGGCCACTACCTTTACTCTGATTTCTGTTCGGGCCGGATTTGGGCGCTCCGCTACGAGCAAGGGGTGCGCACCGGGCCGGTCGAGCTCCTCCAGGCCGGATTCAAGATACCCTCGTTCGGTATCGACGAGCAGGGAGAGATCTACGTTCTAGGCTTTGACGGCCGAGTCTACCGGTTCGTGGCCGACGGCACGGTGCCGGTGCTTCCGCAGCCCCTGGCCCCGGTGCCGACTCCAACGCCGCCGCCACTCCCTCCACTCGCGAATGTCCCTGACGCCCCGGCCTCGACTGCCACACCGGCTTCGCCAACGCTTGCTCCGGTCGTCGACCCTTCGCCCGTGCAGGCCCGGTCGACGGCCACCCCCGTACCCCGCGCCAGTGTCGAGGCGACGCCCGGCCCAACGCCCGGCCCAACGCCCGGCCCAACGCCGACGCCGACCCCATTCGATCGATTCAGGATCCCGTTCGACGGCGCCCCGATACTGGGACTAATCATCATAGGGATCATTGCGGGCGGATCCTTAGCCTTGGTTATGCTCGCACGGCTGCGTGGGGGCAGCGCCTAGGCACTGGCCTCTGGGGACGGCGTTCTATTCGGAGCTCAGGGTGAAGGCGAACTAGGAGGCAGCCAGGGCACCGGCCTTGGTCGGCCGCGGCGCTAGCAGCGCAAGTGTCGCGCAAATCACGGGCAATACAAGGAAGACGAGGATGGCCAGGCTGTAGGAACCGGAGACGTCGTACAGCACGCTGAAGGGCAAGGGCCCCAGCGCCGCGAAGGCCATGGTGCTCGTCATGGCGACCCCTCTGATGCTGCCGAGGCGCTTGCGGCCGAAGTAGTTGGGCCAGATGACGGTGATGGTGTTCATGCCGAACCCTTGCCCCACCCCTAGGAGTGCGCCATATACGAACGCCATCCACGTCGCTGAAATGACGAAAGTGAACAGCATCGCACCGACTAGCAACACCTGCGCACCGGCCAGCACCAGCCGGTTCGGGTACCGGTCATTGAGGACGCCGGCCAGCAGGTTCGAACTAAGCGACACGAGGGCCATCACACTTAGGACGCCGGCGGCGATCGCCGGGTCCAGCCCTTTGCCGGTCAGCAGCGAGACGTTGTGGAACGTCAGCGCCGTGCCGATGAGTGAGAAAGACGAGCCGGCCAGAAGTAAGAACCAGAACGCGCGCGTATGCATCGCCTCCGCCAAGGTGAAGCCGTCCGATGAATTCTGGGCTTGCTCGGCGGCTGAGGCGTGAACCCCATCGGGCAGCAAGCCCACGGACTCGGGAGATCGGCGCACAAGGAGCAGGGCGGGCAGCAGCATGATCGCCCAAATGCCGATCGCGAGCCCGACCCATCCTCCCTGCCATCCGTAACGTGAGATGAGCAGATGGGCGACGATCGGCAGCGTCGCTGCGCTCACCGCGCCGCCGATGACCGCAAGCGACGTCGCTTGCGCGCGCCGCCGCACGAACCAAATCGCAACCAGCGTCGTCGGCACCATAGTCATGGCGCCTTGGCCGAGGGTGCGGATTGCCGCGAAGCCGAGGTAAAGGTCCAGCGCCGAGTCGACCTGGCTCATCCAGAGGGCTGCGAAACCGAACAAGATGACGACGGTGGTGAGCACCCATCGGGCACCGAAGCGGTCGAGCAGACGGCCGACTAGAATGATCAACCCGGCCGCGGTGAGCGAGCCAGCGGCATACATGCTTGTTATCTGGGTGCGACTCCACCCCGTGTCTTCGATGATGGGGTCGAGGAACACCGAGAAGGTGTAGGTCTGGCCTGGTCCAGACGAGAAGACCGCCAGGCCGGCAACCCCGAGGATGACCCAGCCGTAGTAGAACGGAGTCCGCTGGGGCAGGGACTTGGGGTTTGCGCCGGGCGGGAATCTCATCCCGGCGATTATACCGGGCGCCGACCGGATACTTGCCGCCACCGACTCGGCCGAACAAGTGTCAGCCGAAAGGACCAGAGGCAAACCACCAAATCGGTTGGGGCTGACCTGCTAACCCAGCTGCTGCTCCCTTCATA
>CAUYXS010000109.1:0-4762 GCA_963577205.1 Dehalococcoidia bacterium
AGCCGCGAGCCAACCGCCAAGCATGACCCAGTAGGCTGATTGATAACCTCCGGTACTGTCATGCAGCATCGCGATCCACCACGGCCCGGCCGCTGCGGCGTAAAGAGACGGGGTTGCGAAGTAGGCGCGAATCGCCCCTAGGTTCCGACGGCCGTAGTAGTCGGCCCAGATCAGCGCCTGAATGGACACGTAACCTCCCAACGTGAGCCCGGCTAAGGCTGAGTAGAGCATTGCCATGGGCAGCGAGGTTACGTTGGTCAGCAGAATCAGCGGTAACCCCGTGACCACGCACGCGAAGAGGAACACGTGCCTGATATGTACGCGCTCAGACGCCAGGCCCCACGCGATGCGTCCGCCGATAGCGAAAATACCGTAGACCGACACCGACAACCGAGCAGACTCCTTGGAGAGCCCGGAGTCTTGGTAATGGTTGATCCAACTGGAGCCGAGTCCCTGGAGTGACCCGGATATGAGGACGGTTGCCGCAATGAGGAACCATGTCGTCGGCGACCGCAGCGCCTGGCCGACGGTGAAGCTGACGTCGCCCGATGGCGCGGCCCTGGCCGCCGCCGAAGGCGCCTCCACGACCGCGCCGTCGGGCAGCAGGCCGACATCCTCGGGTTGGCGGCGCACTAGGGTCGCGATGGGCACCATGACCACGAACATCACGACACCGGTCAGCAGCCATGCGGAGCGCCAGCCGAAGCTGTCCACGAACAGGCCGACATATAGAGGGGAGGTCAGCGCCGCTAGCGACGACCCCATGGAGCCGAACGCCACCGCCCGGCCGCGCTTGCGGATGAACCACTTGGGGACAATGGCCTGGTAGAGGCCGCCGCTGGCCCCTGCCGCGCTCAGCCCGCCTAGGACGCCGAGCACTAGGTAGTACTGGGTCACTGTCTGCACCGTGGCCACCAGCATCAGCGAGACCACGTACGCCACGCTGGTCGATACCATGACGAGGGCGGGCCACCGAGGCTTGTCCATGAGTCGGCTCATGAACGGCATGAGGCCGACACCGATGATCATGCGCACAGTGACTGCGCCGAACAGGGTGCCGCGGCCCCATCCCAGTTCTGCCTCCATGGGCCCTGCGAAGACTCCAAAGGCCCAAGTGGTCGGGCCGGCCGTCGCCATGACGGCCATAAACTGGGCGCCGACGATCAGCCAGCCGTAGTAGAAAGGCAGGCGTTGGGCAAGACCTAGGGGCGAGGCGGCCATCTCGGCCACGATGCTACGCGGGTGCAGGATGGGTGCGCTAGGTGTCGTTAGGCGTGTAGAGGACGGTGCGCGGTTTGCCGGGCTCCGCACTTGAGGCGACGATACCTTCGTCTTCCAATTGGTCCATGAGCCGTGCCGCGCGTGGGTAGCCGATGCGCAGGCGCCGTTGCAGCAGCGATGTCGACAGCGAGCGCGTGCGTGACGCGAGGTCCAGCGCTCGCTGGTATAGCGGGCCGTCGCCATCCCCGTCCACCACCGCGGGCGCTCCGTTCAGTGTGGTCCCGGCTAATTCGGCCTCGCGAGCCAGGTCTTCGAGGTCGATGTCCGCAAGGGCGCCGCCCTGGTTGCTACGCCAATGGTCCGCCAGCGCCTCCGTCTCGTCGTCAGCCACGTAGGCGCCCTGCACTCTTTTCGGTTTCGCGGCGTCTGGGGACAAGAACAACATGTCGCCGCGCCCCAGCAGCCGCTCGGCCCCAACAGTGTCAAGGATCGTGCGGGAGTCGACCTGCGAAGCGACCGCGAAGGAAATGCGGCTGGGGAAGTTCGCCTTGATGAGCCCCGTCACTACGTCTACCGACGGGCGCTGGGTGGCCACGACCAGGTGGATACCCGTGGCCCGTCCGAGCTGGGCCAAACGGCAAATGCCCTGCTCGACCTCGAAGGCGGACGTCATCATGAGGTCCGCCAGCTCGTCGATACAAATCACCAAGTAGGGCATGTGCTCCGTGGCCTTGGCACTACGATTGTAGGCTTGGACGTTGCGCACGCTGGCCTCCTCCAACCGCTGGTAGCGACGCAGCATCTCTTGGATGGCGCCGCGTAAGAGGCGCACGACGCGACTGGGCTCGACGACCACGGGCGTGACCAGATGAGGGATGCCGTTGTACGGAGTGAGTTCCACGCGCTTGGGGTCGACTAGCATCAGGCGGACGTCTTCCGGGCGCTGGCTGAGCAAGATGGACGCCAAGATGGTGTTAATGCAGACGCTCTTGCCACTGCCCGTGGCGCCCGCGATCAGCAGGTGGGGCATTTTGAGCAGGTCGATGACCACAGGCTCGCCAGCCGACGCTTGACCCAGGGCGACGGGCAGCCCGCCCGCGGCCGCCGACTGCGCGAACACGGCCGACTCCACGATAGAGCGGATGGGCACGCCGGTGAGTGTTTTGTTTGGCACCTCGACGCCGACGACCGACTCGCCAGGCACCGGCGCCTCGATGCGCAGGCTTGGTGCGGCGAGCGCCAGCGCTAGGTCCTTCTCTCTCGCCAGGATCGCATCGACGCGCACCCGGTTGCGCGTCGATGCGGGGGCGCTCTCATCGTCCGCCCGTCCTCGCCGGGGCGTCTGGTTCCAACCGGGGACAAGGCCGAACATCGTGACGGTCGGGCCTGGCCGAATCTCCGCCACGTGGACCTCGACGCGGTGATCGGCCAGTGCCTCTTCGATCAGCCGCGCGGTGGCTCGGTGCTCATCGGTGACGGCGCTGTCGACCGTGGCGGCGTTCAGCATCTCGGTCGTCGGGAGCGCCCAGCCGTTGGTCTTCGCCCGTGCCGGGCGAGGTGCGCACGGTACGGGCGCTCGGCTTGCGGTTAGCTGGCCCGCCGTGGGCGATTGGGTGGCGGCGGCCTCTACGGGCGCGCCGCCTGGCTCTGGGTACACATCAGAGGTCTCCTCGGCAGCGGCGGATAGAGCCTCGTGCAGCGGAAGGGCTTCGACGGGCGCAGCGCTGCTCAGAAAGTCCTTGAGGCCCTGAGCGAGCTCCGTGTCCTCGGGCCTCGGCCCGCGAGCGGCCGCGAGCGCGTTGCGGGCGCCTGTGGCGACACGCGCGGCGTCGCGCACCGAGCGTCTGAAGAATCGGCCAGCGCCCCGCGAGGCGCGTGCGGTCTGCGACGAGCCGGTCGAGGTGGCGTTCACGGAGCGGCGGGTGAGTTGTCTCGATAGACGCCGGGGCAGCGCGACCCAGACGCCGAGCGCTCCCGACAAAATGGCGGTCGCCCAGCCCAAAACGCTACTGCCACCGCCCACGTCCTGCCCTACGGTACCCCCGAGATTGGCAGAGCCAATGAGCGGGAGCTCACCCTCGAATTGCGCAAGGGCCGCCAGCGCCGCGAAGATCACAAAGGAGCTGCCCAGGACGTAGCGCCACTTGCGCAGCAGGGAAACAGGGTTGAATCGCAGCAGCGCCAGCACGACCAAGAGCCAAGCCGCAAGGGGATAGGCCGCGGCGCCGACGGCTTCGAAGACGGCCTCGCCCAGGCTGCGCAGCGGGTCGATGGCCCAATCCGGGCTCGCGACGGCCACGTAGGCAATGAGGGCAATCAACACCAGACCGACAAGACGGCCAAGACCAACCATTGCCAGGAGAGCGCCAATCACGGTATCGGCCCTTAGACCTCGATGGGCACCGGTATGATCATCGGCCGGCGCCCTGTTTGCTCGTGCAGGAACCTCGCTAGCACCTCTCGCACCGTCTGCGTGAGCGCTTCCCACTCTAGGTTTTGTCCCGTCCCGTTGGCCAGCGTGTTGGCGAGCAAATCGGAAGCCTCCTTACGCATACCGTCGGCCTGCGAGGGGTCAACGAAGCCACTGGAGACCACCTCAGGCTTGCCGACGAGATGGCCCGTATGGTCGATAGGCACCACGACGACCACGAAACCGTCGCGCGCGAGCAGCCTGCGGTCGCGGATGACCATGCTCTCCATGTCCCAGCGGTCTGTGCCGTCGACGTAGATGTGGCCCGCGGGGACATGCCCGACGACCGTTCCTCCGCCATCGTTGATCTCCAGCAGATCGCCGTCCTCCAGCACGAACACATTTGCCGCTTCTACCCCCACCGCCTGGGCCAGCTTGGCGTGTGCTGCCAGCATCCGGTACTCGCCGTGGAGCGGCACGAAGTACCGGGGCGTCACGAGATTGAGCATCAGCTTGAGTTCTTCGGCGCTGCCGTGCCCACGTACGTGGACCGGAGCTTGGCGGGGCGTGATGACGTTGGCCCCGAGGCGCACGAGGTTGTCGATGGTGCGGGACACCAGAGTCTCGTTGCCTGGGATGGTGGATGCGGATAGGACCACGGTGTCGTTGGGGCGGATCGTCACTTCGCGGTGACGATTGGTGGAAATGCGAGACAACACGGCGGTGGGCTCGCCCTGAGCACCGGTAACGACGATGACCTGCTCGTCGTCGGGGAAGCCGTCAATGTCGCCGAGGTCGACGATGGTCCCCGCGGGCGCTCGGAGGTAGCTTTTCTGGAGCGCCATGCGGACGTTGTTAACCATACTGCGACCAGCGAAGGCGACCTTGCGGCCGTCGAGCACTGCAGCGTCTACGATCTGCTGCACCCGGGCAATCAGCGACGCGAAGGTGGCGACGATCACCCGTTCAGGTGCGTCCATGACGACGTGCTTCAGCGCCGCGCCGACGACCTGCTCGGACGGCGTGTGCCCAGGCACCTCAGCGTACGTCGAATCGGACATCAAGAGGAAAACACCCTCCTGCCCGAGCTCCGCGATGCGCTGGAGGTCCACCGGGTTTCCGTCCACCGGC
>CAUYXS010000110.1:0-4684 GCA_963577205.1 Dehalococcoidia bacterium
GCGCCCCGCGACACCGACGTCGTTGCCGTGGGGCACCGAGTACGCCCATATAGATGCCGAAGCGCACGTCGCCAGCGGAGCGGCGGTCCACCCCGTCGCGGCCTACGAGTTGCTGGTGGACGCCGCGGTGCTCGGACTGATCCTGCATTTTAGGGGACGATCGCTGCCCGGTGGCGTGCGTTCCGCTCTGGCCATCAGCACTTACGCGGCGTTTCGCTTCGTGATTGCGTTTGCCCGCACCGACCCAGTGTGGGGCGGACTCCAACAAGCGCAGTGGCTGGGGCTCGCGGTCGTGGTGACGGCCGTCTGGTGGCTCCGTCGCAAAGGCGTGCGCCTGCGGTACTTCGCCTCGCGCTAGACCGCAGCTCCGCCGCTGGGGGCGTAGTCCTGGATGGTGAGGCGCAGCCGGGGATTGCCGTTCCAGTAATCGATACCCACCGCGTAGACCATGTCGATGGTACGGGTTCCCGGCACCCACGTCTGCTTGAACGCCACTGCGTCCCACTCTACCCCGCCCGCGCGCAACCGCAGCTTGAGGTGCTTGCCCTCGGCACCCATAGTCTTGGCGTCGTCCACCTCGGTGCCCCTCGACAGAAACAAGGGTTCCGGGTTCCCCATCCCGAAAGGCTCCATGCGGCGGATGGTCTGGAAGGTCTCGCCCATGACCTCGTTGGGCGCCACGTCTGCATCCACGAGCCCGTCGGTGCTCAGCGCGTGGCTATCGAGCCACTCCGCTGCGACAGCTTCGAGCCTCGCCTGGAGCTCGGGGAGCTGGTCGAGGCGGCACGAAAACCCAGCCGCCTGCGCGTGCCCTCCATAGCGATTCAGCAGGTCGTCCGAGGTCTGCAACGCGTGGGCCCAGTGGAACCCGGCGGCGCTGCGGCAGCTGGCCATGACCAAGTCGCCTTCGATGGCGAAGACGGCTGCCGGAAGGCCGTAGCGCTCCACCAGCCTGCCTGCTGCGAGCCCGATGACGCCGGGATTGAATGTCGTGTCGCCGACCATGACCAGTGGGCCGAGCTTGCCCATCGCCTCGACGCGCTCCATGCAGGCGTTCACGGTCTCCTCGGTCAACTCGCGCCGCTGGCGATTGTAGCCGTCCAACTCACTCGCGAGCGCATCGGCCTGCGCTGCGCTTGTCGTCATCAACAGGTCATACGCCGTCATGGCATGGTCCATGCGGCCTGCGGCGTTCAACCGCGGCCCGATGCCGAAGCCGATGCTCTCGGCGTTGGCGAACGCGGTGTCGATGCGGGCCACGCGCATGAGCGCGCGCAGGCCCACGTTTCGTGTCCTGCGCAACTCCTTGAGCCCGCGGTCGACGATGTAGCGGTTCTCGTCCTGAAGCGGAGCCATGTCAGTGATGGTGCCGATGGCCGCCAGCTCGAACAGCCCATCGCCCCAGTCCCCGCCATCCGACTCGAGGAGCGCCTGCGAGAGCTTGAGGGCCATGCCGACGCCGGTGAGTTGATCGAAGGCGTAGTCGCTGTGGTCGGCCTTCGGGTTGACGATGGCGACGGCCGCCGGTGGCGCTGCGCCCGGCGTGTGATGGTCGGTGACAATGACATCGATGCCGAGACCCTTGGCGTGCACGATGGCGTCGACGTCAGTCACGCCGCAGTCGACGGTGACGATGAGCCTGACGCCCTGGAGTGCGAGCCGGTCGATGGCCGTCACGTTGAGCCCGTGGCCTTCCGTGACACGATGCGGGATATAGGGCACCGCCGACAGGCCGTATCGCTGGAACCCGCGAACCAAGACCGCCGTGCCCGTCACCCCGTCGGCGTCGAAGTCGCCATAGACGGCCACGGTCTCCTGCCGATCCCGCGCTTGCTGGATCCGCTCCAGCGCCAAATCCACGTCCGTCAGGACGGACGGCGGCATGTAGAGCGAGTCGGCGACGTCGAGGTATTCACGCGCTGCGTCTGCGGACGCGATGCCTCGCAGGCGTAGTAGATGGCCTGCCAGCGGCGTTACGCCGAGGTCCTCGCCATGGGTGAGCGCGGCTACACGCCAGCGGCGCTGGCGGCCGGCGAACACGAGCGTGTCGGCTTGGGTCACGAGACGATGGTAAGGGCGTGCGGGTGCGGGCGCCAAGAGGCAAACGGGGCGTTCGCGAACGAGGGCCGTGTGATGAGGAATGCCTTTCGTCAAACGGTATGACGGCGCGCCCGCGCGTGACGGCCTGCCGTTGGCGGTGCGGCAGGATGAGTTTTCCGGGTTCCTCGGCTCGAGCGGCACAGGCAAGTCCACGACCCGACCGGCTACTTGCCGGGCGAGTCCGTGCGCTATCCCGGATTCACGGCACGGTCCATCTTTGGATTTATTGCTCGGTTGAGGCCGGGTCTCGAACTGGACGCCTATGTCGACGGAGCTCATCCGGCGGCTCGGCGTGGACGTGGCGCTGATGTCCAAGCCCGACCTAGTCATTCTGGACGAGCCGACGTCGGGACTGGGCTCGCTGGTTCAGCGCGCAACCCCAGAGATGCTCGATGATGTGCGGGCAAAAGGGAGGACGGCCTTCTGTTCGTCCCGCAACCTGTCGGAGATGGAGCGCGTCTGTGACAAGGTCGGCATCACCCGCAAGGGCAAACGGGCACCCGATCCCGCCGCGGGCTGAGTGCCCGCCTACTCGACGGCTTTGAATACCAGCGATGCATTGTGTCCACCGAAGCCGAGATTGTTGCTCATGGCGGCGCGGACCGTACCGTAGGTGCCCTCGTTCGGTGTGTAATCAAGGTCGCAGTCGGGGTCGGCATCGAGGAGGTTAATGGTGGGCGGGACCCCACCATTAACGATGGCCTGTACCGCTATCGCGGCCTCAACGCCGCCCGCCGCCCCCAGAAGGTGGCCGGTCATCGACTTGGTCGACGAGATCTTGAGCCGGTATGCGTGGTCACCGAAGGCCCGCTTCATCGCCAGCGTCTCGAACTTGTCGTTCATGGGTGTGCTGGTGCCATGCGCGTTGACGTAGTCGATGTCGGAGCCGGAAAGCCTGGCTGTGGCCAGTGCCTTCTGCATGGCCCGAGCGGCGCCGTCGCCCTCGGGGTCTGGCGCGGTGACGTGGTATGCGTCAGACGTTGCGCCATAGCCCGCGAGCTCAACCAAGGGCGCCGCCCCGCGTCGCGCGATTGACGATGCGCTCTCGATGACCAGGATTCCGGCGCCCTCGCCCATGACGAAGCCGTCGCGTCCTGCGTCAAAGGGACGACTGGCGCTCTGGGGGGCGTCGTTGCGCTTTGAGAGCGCCATGCAGGCGTTGAACCCAGCGACGGCGATGGGACAAATGGGCGCTTCGGCACCGCCGGCTATGGCGATGTCGACGTCGCCTCGGCGGATCATCTCGAAAGCCTGGCCGATGGAGTCCGCCCCCGATGCGCAGGCGGTCACTGTGCAAAGGTTCGGGCCTTTGGCCCCGAAAATGATGGAGACCTGCCCCGAGGCCATGTCCGCCAGCATCATGGGCACCAGAAAAGGGTTCACTCGGCTAGGGCCCTTCTCGGCCAGCACAGCCCATTGCTCGGAGAGCGTGATAATGCCGCCTATGCCGCTGCCGATGATGGCGCCGACGCGGGTGGGGTCGACGGAGCCGCCCTGGATGTCGAGTCCGGCCTGTTCGAGGGCCTGCGACGTGGCGGCGACCGCCAGCTGGGCGAACCGATCGAGTCGACGGGCTTGCTTGCGGCCCATGTAAGCCTCTGGATCGAACCCCGCTACCTCACCGGCGAAGGTCGTTTCGTATCCCTCCGTGTCGAACGCGGTGATGGAGTCGATGCCCGAGGTGCCGGCCATTAGCGCGTCCCAGGAGGACTTCGTGTCGAGGCCGACTGGGGTGATCATGCCCACCCCACTGACAAAAACTTTCTCGGGCACGTTGGACTCCTTTGGACAGTGCAGAGGTCGCGGCCATGATAGGCCAGGGTTTGCCGGGTGTTCAACGCGAGGACACGCTGCGAGCGCTGTTACCCGATCAGCTCCTCAGCCGGCCCGCAGTCCAGCGCCAGGGATAGGTTGCGGGCGGTGTGGATGAACCCGATGTGGCTGAACGCTTGCGGGTAATTGCCGAGAGCGTCGTGGGTCGCAGGGTCAACCATCTCGGCGAACAACCCCAGCTGGTTCGCCGTGTCACGCACTTGATCGAACAGGTCCCGCGCCTCGCTCACCTCGCCGATGGCAAGGAGCGCGCCGATGAGCCAGAAGGACAAAATGTAAAAGGCCCCCTCGCCGGATGTCAGCCCGTCGTCGGTCTCCTCGGTGATGTATCGGCGGACGAAGGGTCCGTTGGCGAGCTCCTGCTGGACGCGGCGAAT
Source organism: Dehalococcoidia bacterium (assembly GCA_963577205.1). Taxonomy (GTDB): domain Bacteria; phylum Chloroflexota; class Dehalococcoidia; order Lucifugimonadales; family Australimonadaceae; genus CAUYXS01. Next base: position 4,311 of record CAUYXS010000110.1, read on the forward strand.
AGTGGAGACGACGCGCGGGTCCTTGGCCTCCAAGAAACCGACGAAGGGGATCATGAGGGCGCTGGCGTCGATGGCGTCAGAGCCGTACCGCTGGACGAAGGACTGCTTTTCCTCCGACCACCCCTGCTCCAACACCTCGGCTTTGATGCGCTCGGCCTCCTGCCGCCAGAGCGTGACTGGGCCGTCGAAGCCATGGGCCTCGACGAGCGACGATGCGCGGTCAAGGGCAACCCAGCACATGATCTTGGAGTAGACGAAGTGCTCTTCCTGGCCGCGCACCTCCCAGATGCTGCGGTCGCGGGTGTGCCATGTCTGCGCCGCCAGGTCGGCGACCTGCCGGACCATCTGCCACATGTCCGGCGTGAGGTCGCCGT
>CAUYXS010000111.1:0-4680 GCA_963577205.1 Dehalococcoidia bacterium
CTTGCTGCGCACCGGCTCGTTGCGGTCGACGACTTCCTGTATCAGCTTCCCAAGGCGGTCCATGCTGAGACCGGGGTCGATGCGCACGTACTTGAGCGTGCGAGCAAAGCGGTCGAGGTGTTCGGCAAGCCGGAAGAGCCGACCGTCAAACGTGCGAAGGGTGTCGTAGACGACATCGCCCAGCCGGTACCCCCGGTCGAGCATCGAGATTTTCGCCTCGTCCCGCGGGTAGTACTCGCCGTTCAGCCAGATTTCGTATTGGGGTCCCATAAAAAATGCTCTCCGCTCGTGGGGCTCGCTCTAGGACACTTCGGCTGATGGCCTCATCGCTTCGCAATCAGCCGTGCCCACTGGCTGTGCGCATGAGGCGCGCTACATGCCTGACCGAACAAGCCATCGGGGGTTCGTAGGGGGTAGGTACCCCTGCGTGGAGTTTGGGGGCAAGCCCCCAAAAAGTGATTCGGCTGTACGACCCTAGCTAAAAAAAGCGCTACTCGATGGCGATGCTATCACCAGGATACACAGTCCCGTCGGTGACTATCTTGCCGAGGACGCCACGGCGGCCCTGTAGCCCGGCCCGCAGCCCGGCCTTGACGGCGTCCATGTTGGCGCAGGGGTCGCAGTCGCCGGTGACTTCGACGACGGCGGTGCCGCCCAATCGCACCAGCTTGCCGGGGGTCAGGGCCGTGAGGTCGATCCCGGACGTGGTGACGTTCTCGCGAGTCACAGACGAGTCAATGCCCATCTCGGCGAGGGTTTCGGCGTCCATCATCAGCACCTGTCTGTCGGGGGACCCGGCGCTGCCAGCGTGGCGGTCGCCCTTGATGCCGTGACCGGCTTTGAACATGGCCGCGTCCAACGCAACCATCGGCTCGCTTTTGACGGCCGAAATTTGCACCTGCACTACCGCTGCGTTCGCTTCGCCCATCGTCACGCCTCCTGCTTGCTGTTTTGGTTCGGGTCTGAAGTTAGATTACGGGACGGGTAAAGCGCCCACAACTCTATTGCGCAGGCTCCTAGAGGGGCCAAACGCGGCCGAATCGCCCACGGGAGCGCTGGTGGCCTTATGATTACCGGCAACTTCCGAAGGGGCAGAGATATAGACATGGCCAATACCGTAATGCTGGGCGAGGGTAGCTACACATACAGGAACGACACCGACTGGGCGAAGCTGCCCGCCGGGATAGGCTGGCGAGAGATCGCCGGGGTCGCGATAGGGGCGGACCAGCGCGTATATGTGTTCGCCAGAGGTGAACACCCGATGATCGTGTTCGAGGCGGACGGCACGTTCGTTGAGACCTGGGGCCAGGGCATATGGGCCAACCCGCACGCTATTACGCCCGGCCCGGACAATACTTTTTACACTACAGATCACTTCGGGCACGCCGTGCGCCAGGTGACGGCCGACGGCGAGGTGCTGTTGACCATAGGCACGCCCAGAGTCGCCACGGGGCTGCACAGCGGCGAGCCTTTCAACATGCCCACCGACGTGGCCGTAGACCCGGCGACGGGCGACCTGTTCATCTCCGACGGGTACAAGAACTCGTCGGTGCATCGCTTCTCTGCCGAGGGAGAGCACATTCTCTCCTGGGGCGGGCCCGGAGTTGACCCGGGCGAGTTTTCCATTCCTCACAACATCGACACCGACTCGGAGGGCTACGTTTACGTGGCCGACAGGGAGAACCACCGCATCCAGGTTTTCGACGGCAAGGGCAACTTCCAGACGCAGTACAACAACGTGCACCGGCCGTGCACGCTGCGCATAGGAAACGACGGTCTCATGTACGTGGGCGAACTGGGCTTCGCGGGCCGTGTAGACAGGGAGGTGCCGAACATTGGCCCTCGCGTTTCCATACTCACCACATCTGGTGAGCGAGTGTCAAAGGTGGGCCATCTCGGCTTTGGCCTGAAGCCTGGCCAGATGATGGCGCCCCATGCCCTGGCGGTCGACGCCAAAGGAGACATCTACCTCGGCGAGGTCGCCGACACCGCAGGCAAGGGCTGGGTACCCGAAGACGCCGACATCCTCAGTTTCCGAAAATTGGTGAAGACGGTAGCGTAGCGGTAATTGCGAGGCGATGAGGCCATGAGCCGAAGAGCCCTGACGAGCCGGGCGAAGCCCGTGCGGAGCAGCCGATGAGCGCTCGCGCGAAGAGCGAACCTTGTGAGCGGAGAACACGCGTTATGAGCAACGTTGGCGAAAAAACCCGCATACGCGCGCCGGAGACCGTCTCGGCGATGGCCGAGGCTGCCCGCGCGTTCGTGGCCACGCTCGACGCAGAGAGGCGCGAGCGAGCCTTATACCCCTTCGCCTCTGCCGAGCGGGAAAACTGGCACTACGTGCCCAGGCCGCGCAACGGGCTGGCCCGCAGAGACATGACCGACGCCCAGTTAGCCGCCTCGGAAGCCCTGATTAGAGCGAGCGCCAGCGAATCGGGCGCGAGCAAGGCGCTGGCCATCATGGACAACGAAACGCTGCTGGGCGACATAGAGCGCGCCGCCGGGACGCTGTGGCACGACCGCGACCCCGGCCTGTACATGTTCACGGTGTTCGGCGAACCGGGCCCCAATGCCGGCGATTCGGGGGGCCGCGATTCGGGCGACACCTCCTGGGGCTGGCGTGTGGAAGGCCACCATGTCTCGCTCAACTACGCGGTGTTCGGCGACGAGCTGGTGGCGGTGACGCCGTCGTTCCTCGGAGCCAACAGGGCACAGGTCCTGCACGGCGCGCACAAGGGCAGGCGCATTCTCCCGGACGAGGAAGAACTGGGCCGGGCGCTATTCACGTCTCTCGATGACTTACAGCGTAATCGCGCCGTGATATACCCGAGCACACCGAGGGAGTTCTTCACTCGCAATTCGCGCCGCGTGGAGATCGCGAAGCCGCTCGGCTTCCCCGCCTCGCTCATGACGGGCGACCAGCGCGAGCGGCTCATGGCTCTGATTCGCATCTACGTAGACCGCAAGCCCGCTGACGTCGCGACCCAGGCGCTGAGGAGCATCGAGGCCGACGGGGTGCAGAACATCGTCTTCGGCTGGGCGGGCAGTGTGCATCGTTTCCAGCCGCACTACTACCGGCTGCACGGCCCTGCGTTCTACGCCGAGTACGACAACACCCAGGACAACGCCAACCACATCCACTCGGTGTGGCGCGACGTGCCAAACGACTTCGGCGCAGACATCCTCGCCGACCACTACGCGGCTTCGCACTAGGCTCTCTGCGCAAGCGCTCATCGGCTGCTCCGCGCGGGCTTCGCCCGGCCCGTCAGGGCTTCTTCGGCTTATCGTCTCATCGGCTGCTCCGCACGACAGGGTCGCGCTCTAGGGCTCTTCGGCTCATGGCCTCATCGCTTCGCAATTGGCGAGCCAGTCAACTGCGCGCAAGCCGCGCGCTGCATGCGTAGTTCGCACAAAGAAGCCTGCCAATAGCCCAAACCTCACAAGCCTTCGGGGGTTCGTAGGGGGTAGGTACCCCCTGCGTGGGGTTTGGGGGCAAGCCCCCAAGAATGCCTAACGAAACCACGTTTACGGAGTAAACATACGGTTTATGTTTACAACGTAATCCAGTTTTAAAGAGGCGTAGTTTGGCAGGAAAAAACACGGACCGAACCCCATCACAAAAACGCCAGCCGCTGTCGCGAGACCGCATTGTTTCGGCGGCACTCGACCTTATCGAGAGCGGCGATGCGGGCGAACTGAGCATGCGCGCCTTCGGCGAACGTCTGGGCGTGGAGGCGATGTCTCTCTATCGCTATCTCCCGTCGAAAGCCGCGCCGCTGGGCAGCGCCCGCAGCTTCCGGGAGGCGATAGCCGAGCGCCCGAAGATGGTGCCTCTCATACAGGCGCGTGGTACTCAGCCGCTAAGGCTAAAGGCCGTCTGGAAAGCGAGCCATCTCGTTTGGGAGTCGGCGGGTGCGGACCCGTACACGGCTAATCAATTGCAACTGGCTGTAGGCGCCTACGTCATCGGCGCGCCCCTGTGGGAGGCGTCGCAGGGGCAGGGCGCGGCTGGCGAAGCGTCGGAAGAACCGGCAGCCGCCTTCATCAGGACGGCCGAAAGGCTGCGGTGGGAACTCGCGTTCGAACTGGGGCTGGGGTTGCTGCTCGACGGTATCGAGGCGGAGCTACGACGCCGAAAGGCCAACACGGCACCGACGCCCCTAGAACTGGCCAGCTAAAAGATCGCCTGGGGGCTAGGGCCTAAAAACTAGGGACTGGATAGCGCGCCCTCGGGTCGGATGTAGGCGCTGGCTGGCTGCACGAAGCTGTCGATGATGCGGCCGTCTATGACGAACACGTCCTCCGCCTTCGCCACTCCGCCCACAGAGATTCGGGCGTAGTAGTTGCCGTCAACCCGGCGGATGAGCGACAGAAGCTGCGTCGGGGTCTGCACGCTCGCCCGCGGCTTTACAAGGACCGTAGCGTCCGGTGCGTCGAAGTCCAGGTCGACGATCTCTTCGGCGGTGCCGTAGTCGAACGACACCAGCACCTGGAGCGCCTGCCACATAGCCTGGAACGTGAACGGGTCGACCGGCTGTGTGCCGTCTGAGGTCAACAGCACGGGTTCTGGTGCGGTCATGTCGACCGTGAAGGCCTCGACGCCCTGGCCGGGGAAGCGGAACGTCACCTGCTCCAGCGAATCGGGAGCAATGGCTATGATGACGGGGTTACGCCAGCCGT
>CAUYXS010000112.1:0-4665 GCA_963577205.1 Dehalococcoidia bacterium
TTCCAGGGGGTCTAGACGGGTGTTTGGTCGGCAGGTGCTGGGTGCGGGAGGGTAGTTTCGGGTAGGACCCAGTCGAAGCGTGCCGGACTCAATGATGGCCAACTGTCGTCAAAACTGTCGTCAAATCGCCCCCATTGGCCATCTGACTACCGTAGCCACCGCATAAACGAAGTGCCGTTAAGCAGTCCGTTGACTGCTACAGGGCAAAAGGAGGGCTGGCAGGGGTGGCAGGATTCGAACCCACGGCCAGCGGTTTTGGAGACCGCTGCTCTACCAGACTGAGCTACACCCCTACGTCCAGCACGTCTCCCTCGAATGGGAAGTCCCTTCCAGTCCTCAGGCTGGAGGCTACTCCAAGCCGGGGAGGTCCACCCTAATTGTACGGGGCCTCATGGGACACATCAAACCGGCCCTCTAGCCCTCTAGCTGGACCTCTTTGGCTGAGTCTCCTTCGCCGGCAAAGCGAAAGCCCTTCCTTCACGGAAGGGCTTGGGTTCGCGGTTCCACGGGTTTGTCTGGACTGGAGAGGTCCAGCAGCGCCGTGATACCGAAGGGATCGCTCGGTGAGGCTTGCGGCCACATTGCCAGAATAATGGCTGCAGCGGCGAGACGGTACCAATAGCACCATTCGAGTGTCAAGGGATGTTTCAGTGAAGTTACGATCGCCTTGCGATTCGACCTCGGCGCGCAGCGGCGGCTCCGAGTGATCCACACTCCGTATCGTCAGGACGACGGCGCTGACTCCTCCGCATCATTAGTGCCCAAGGCGGCGGCGGCCTGCGTGGACTCCCACCTGGGGCGGCGTATCTCCATCAGTATGAAGTTCTTCCCGGCGCGCCGAACCTGCCGGACTTCCTCGAACCCCACTCCCGCGAAGGCCTTCCTGGCTCTGGCGTTCCATTCCAGCGTATGGAGATAAATGCGGTTGATCGACGGCATGAGGAAGCACTGCGCCAGCAGCTGGGCCATGGCCTCACGCCCGTAGCCTTTGCCCCAGTAGGCGCGCTCGCCGATCATGATGCCGGCTTCGCCTTCGCCGGTGACGGAATCGATGTCGTAGGCCATGCAGTTGCCGATGTGCTCGCCGTCGTGAGTCGCGACGGCGAAGCGCCTTACCCACGGAGTCGGGTAGCGCAGTTCCTCTTCATACCGAGACTGGAACTCCTCGAAGGGCATACGGAGCGGCACGGCAGCGTCGAGTTCGGCCAGTTCAGAGTCCCTGCGCCAGCGGTAGTCATCCACGGCGTCCGCGGCACGCTTGTGGCGCAGCACGACCTTCCGGCCGAAGCTGACCCCGTCGCTCTCTTGGGTCATCTGCCTAGGCTCCCACCCTGCCTGTCCATCTGGCCCAGCGCTCGGCGGAGCACCTCGACTTCGTTCGCGTAGGTCAGTGCGTCCAGGGCCTCGCCGATGGGGAACCAACGGATGACGTCGAACTCCAAGTCATGATCGTCCGTCCTGCCGCCGACCTTTGCCATGAGGTAGAAGTGGACCCGCTTGTGGTAGCGCACCGAACGGTCAGGCGCCGCGAACCAGTACTCGATATCGCCGAGCTGCTGCTCAATCACGACCTCAAGCCCGGTCTCCTCGCGGACCTCCCGAAGCGCCGTCTGCTCGATGGACTCGCCGGAGTTGGGCGTACCCTTGGGTAGGTTCCATGTCCGTGGTTTCGTGCGCCCGCACAGGATGACCTCGAGCTGGTCTCCCGCTCCCTTTCGGTACACGACTCCGCCCGCGGAGACGGGATGTTCGATGCGTCCCTGACCAGCCATTGAAGTGGTACCGGCGCCCGGCGCCGTCGGTACCTTATCACGCGGGGCACGCCCAACCGGGGAGCGCCTGGCGCTAGTGTCCGAAAAGAGACGACCCCCTGGGTTCGCCTAGGTCGGTGGCTTGGATGGCCTCCTCTGCTGCCTCTTTCAGCGTAGCGTCGGACGACGACGACGCGCTCCGGAGCACACGCTGGGCCGCGTCCCCACCGATGGCCCCCAACGCATGGACCGCTGCGAGCTGGACCTGTACGTCCGCGTCGCCGATGAGCTTCGCGAGGTGCGGCACGGCCTCGGCCTCGGCCTGGTCCCGCGCCGCGTTCGCGGCCTCGTACCGCATGCCCGGGTCGTCGCTGTCCAGCTCGTCGATTATGGCCGAGAGCCATGCCGGATTGCAGGAGCGGCCCATGGCGAACACAGCGCTTTGTCGCAGTACTGGCTCGTCGTTGTTGTAGGCCCATCGAATCCATCCGCCGATGTCCTCTGTATCAAAAACGCCAGCCGCCTCGAGCAACCGCCGACGAACGACGAGGTCTTCGTTCTTCCTCTGAAGCATGTCCAGCAACGCATCGTAGATACGCGGCCCGTCCTGCGGGAGCAGCTTGCCAGCCTCGGCCTGTAACGCGAACTGCCCGAGAACAACCGCGGCAGCAGCCCGAACGTCGGCATCGGTGTCGTCGGTCATGGTCGCGATGAGCTTGGGGATAATGCGCCGGTCGTTCGACTCCCAGAGCCCCGTTGCCGCCCGCTCCCGCACGCTGGCATCGGAGTCGCCCAGTGCATAGACAAGGAACACCTCGAAGTCCAGCTCCACGTCGGCGTCCGCCAACTCCACCATGATCGCGACCACCTCGTGGCGGCGAACAGGCGGCAGCGCCGACCACGCAGGCTCCAGCGCCTCGACCTCCTCGGCGCTCAGGCCGCTGAGCAGCGAGACATCTGCCTCGAGGGGAGGCTGGTCCAAGTCCGCGAAGCTCTGCAAGTAATTATCAACTAGCATGCGCTCAATCCTTGGCCCAGCCTAGGCTTTGGCGGCCACCGCGACGTTGGCGCACGCTATCGCGGGCGTGTACAGGCCGCCACCCAGCCAGCGGCCCTCGCTGCCGATGGCGATGAGATCGCTGAGCGCGCGGTAGGCATTACCAGTCACCATTGTGTCCTTCACCCTACCGGCGATCTGCCCCTTCTCGATCTTGAAGCCCAGCAGCACGTTGGCGTTGAAATCACCTCCCAGGATATTGCCCTGCCCTGCGCCAAGCAGGCGCTCAACCACGAGGCCCTCGTCGATGCCGGCGATGAGCTCGTCCAGCGTCGCGTCGCCCTCATCGACCAGAAGGACAGAAGCCGACGGCGACGGCAGCGAGCCGAGGCTCCGTTCCCCGCTCCCGGTGCTCTCGGCCCCCGCCAGGCCTGCGGTCTGGAGGTCATAGATGAAGTTGCGGGCGACCCCGCGCTCGACCAGCGGCAGGCGCCGGCTGGCCACTCCCTCGTCGTCGCTCATACGGCTGGACGGGATGCGGGGCAACGTCGCGTCGTCCGTCAGGCTGAAACGCTCGTCGACGATGCGCTCGCCCAGTCGGCCTACCAGCGGCGAAGTGCCCTGGTAGGCGCTCTTGCCGTTCAGCGCCGACAGAAGAGGGCCAATAATCACGCTGGGCACCGCCGTTGGCATGAAGACCACCGGCATCGACTTCGTCTGGAGCGTCGCCGACTCCTTGGCCCAATCGAGCTGCCTGATGATCGAGGCAACGATACCCGAAACGTCCGTCATGGGGCTGATCGAGTTCTTACCATCGAAGACGAAGAGCATGTCCTCGCCTCGGATGACTGTGCCCTCGAACCCCAGGCCGAAGCCCGACCGCGAGTAGCGGAAGTGGCCGCCATTGGTATTCAGCAGCGTGATGGTGCCACTGGAGGCCGAGACACTGCCTTCGACCGTGACCTGGTCGGAGTGCGAGCGAACAGCGTCGACCACCTCTTGGCCCAGGGCGATCATGCCCTCCAGCGTCGTGCCATCGACGCTCGGGTCGTAGACCGGGACATCAGGGAACTGTGCGGGGCCGGGGAAAGCGAATCGCGCCTCGGGACCGAACTGCGCAGTGTCCAGCGCCGCCTCAATGAGCGCGTCCGGATCATCCATTTTCGAGGTCGAACTGAAACCGACACGCCCGCTTTTGATGAGGCGGACCGCCGCGCCCATCGTCTCGTGCGAGTCCGCGGCCTTGACTCGGTTGGCCTCGAAATGGACGGGGGTGCTGGTCGACTCGACGAAGAAGACCTCGGCCTGGTCTGCTACCCGCCGAGCCTTGTCCAGTATCTCTTCCGCGGTCGCCCGTGCCACGGCTAGGCCCCGCTCAGGAGGCAGTGCTGGATGCGGATGTGTGGGCTGCCGTTGGAGACCGGAAGCGGGCTCTGCCCGCCCTTGCCGCAACCGCCTCCTTGGTTCATGTCGAGGTCGGCCGCGATGCCGTCGATGTTCTCTAGCGTCCGGAACACATTGCCGCTGAGCATGACGGGCCGGCACAGCTCGGCGATCTCGCCGTTGCGAATACGGTAGGACTCGGCCCCGGAGAAGGTGAACATCTCCATGCTGGTCATACCGCCGTACCAATTCTTGACGTAGACGCCATCCTTCACGTCGCGCACCAAATCATCGACCGTGCCCTCGCCGGGCTCGATGTAAGTATTGGTCATGCGCACGATGGGCGGAAACCGGTAGTTGATGGCGCGAGCGTTGCCGGTCGGGCGCTCGCCCAGCTTACCGGCCGTCTCACGAGAGTGCAGCCGGCCCACCAGAACGCCGTCCTTGATGAGCTGCGTCCGCTGGCCTGGCACGCCCTCGTCGTCGTACAAGTAGGAGCCGCGCAGGCCCTCGCGCGGCACCGTCGCGCCGTCA
>CAUYXS010000113.1:0-4664 GCA_963577205.1 Dehalococcoidia bacterium
GCGCTAACTGCGACCCGTGGTTGTCCCTCGCCATCCATCGTTCCGAGTAGGCCACCGCGTCGTGACTTCTGCTCGCGTTCACGTCGCTGCAATTCGGACTCGGCCAACTCGCCAGTTGCGCCGCCTCGTTCACCGTCAGCGCCTTCTTGGTGCCGCTGGGTCGCGTCCTTGCAAGGGGGTCGCTGCTCACCCTCCCCCCGCTTCCGCTGTTGAAGTCCGGCGTCGGCCACGAACCACAACCGTTGCCGGATGTGCGGTGCCCCGACGCTGCAAGCCGGTAGACCGACCGCCCCGACGGCGTAGCCTTCTCCTTCCAGGTCATCACAAACAAGGTCGAGCCACCCGTGGGCAATCGCGCTTTCAACCTGCTCACCAAAGACTGTGTCAGGTTTGCACTCGCGGATGAGGCGAAACCACGACGGCCAAAGGTGGCGCGGATCGTCGCCCCCAGTTTGGGTGCCCGCCGCGCTGAAGGGCTGGCAGGGGCAGCTACCTGTCCAAACAGGTCGGTCGTCACCCCATCCGGCGAGTCGGAGGGCGTAGCTCCATCCGCCGATCCCGGCGAAGAAGTGGCACTGGGTGAGACCGGTGAGGTCTGAGGGCTGCACGTCTGCAATGGAGCGGGTATCGACTTCGCCATCGGCAATCAGTCCTTCCGCGATAAGCGTCCGCAGCCATGCGGCGGCCTTCGGGTCATGCTCGTTGTAGTACGCACTCACAGCACGTCCCGCTCGGCCCAGGCCGAGAGGTCTGCGCCGTATTCCAGCAATAATTGCTCGGCAGCATTCGCAAAGTCCACAAACTCGGTCGTATTCATTTTCGGGGTGCGCTGGCGTCGAGGTGTGGTGCCGAGGCGCAGGTCGTCGGGCTCCCGCAGCAGTTTCCACGCGATCGCTTCATGCAAGTCGGCGGGGGTGAAGCCCAGTGACTCGGCCCCCGCCTGGACCATCGACCAGTAGCGCGCATTCTGCGGCACCGAGCGTGGACTTTTGTGGAGTCCCACGCGAATCTGGACCGTGCGGCCCGCCATGCCGCGCAGGAGCGTCGCCACCTGACGGCGCACCTGGTCGGACAACGCCCCCTCGGCGCTGACGTTGGTGATAATAACGGGGACGGCCATGTCTCACTCCCAGATGGCCAGCAGCCGATCTAACTTGGCGTGGACTTCCGCGAGTACGAACATACGCCGATCCAGTTTGACGTGGAGGTCCGCGATCTGGGTCATCATGCCGTCGTCGCGCTGCTGCCCAACCAAGGGCGTTACCGCTGGCGGCGGGATATCCACGGGAGGGAGGGCGTCTACCGACTGCGGAGCCTTTCTCGGCCGTCCGCGCGGACGTCGCCCCTTGACATCGACACCTCGTCGCGCCTCAAGCCACGCCTGTATCTCGTCCTCGCGAAAGCCGACCGCATTGTCGGAGATCCGATACTTTTTCGGAAAGCCTGGCGTCTGTTGCAGGCGCCACAGTGTCGTGCTGCTCAGGTTAAACATTTGGGTGACGTCGGAGGGGCGGAGCAACCGCGACTGGTCGGGCGTCGGCACTGACCGCTCGACCTGGACATCGTCGGGCGGTGCGTCCTCCTGTAGGAAGGCCCTGATGACCAACGGCATCTCCCCCACTGGCAAACTCCATCCCCGTGACGATCCCATCCCCGGCTCCGTCCGCAGCGCGACGCTGAAGATGCCGACATGATGTCTGGCGCTATAGCAGGCGTCTTGCGAATGGCCTGCCGTATGCGCGTCGCGCAGCAACTCCGATACCCGAGCGGTCCCTCCCTGAGCCGTGAGGTACGACGTGAGCCACGTCGCTGTCTCGGACAGGCCGTGGCCGTATTTCTTGGAAGGGAGATCCTCCGCATGGGCGCTGGGCGCGTCGGTCGCATTCTTAGCGATCCGCATTTGGATCGTCGTGTCCGCGAGTCTCGGGGTATAAACCTTCTGGAGCGCCCGCACCTCCGCCTGGGCGTAATAGTGATGATGTTGCCCGGTACGGCCGGACACGTCAGTCAGGTATCCGCGCTGCTCCATCCGGATTACTGTCTGTCCCTCGATGCCGAGTATCGTCCCCGCCTGCTTGGCCGAGATGTGGAGGGCCATCAGAAGGGCGCATCCTCGTCGGGCGTCCCGGCGGCGAAGGGGTTGTCGGTTTTCACCGGGGCATTCTCGCGTGGCTTGCTCTTGAGGACCCGCCAATCGGGCTGGTTACTGCCCTCGACCTTGTGGTCATTGCGGAAGATCACCACCTCCAGGTCGCCAATCTTCCCGCTCATAAAGACCGAGCCAGTTTTCGCGGTTTTGATCCACAACGCGCCGAGCTCGTCCGGGTTATGCGGTTTCTTGTCCATGCGTCTGCTCCTGTAGGGTATGGAGGTGGTCGAGGGCGGCGTCCACCTCCGCGAGAAATTCATGCACCGCCGCTTCATGCGCCTTGAGGTCCACATCGTCACGCCGGAGCCGCCGGGTAAACGTCTGGAGTCCGTCGGGGAGTCTGTCATCCCAGCCGAAGAGTGTCACCGCCGGAAAACCGGACACCCACAGGGCGTGGGTTAGTTGGTTGAGGTGCTGCTTCGGGACCTCGTCCGGTGGCAACTGGTGCCATCCCACCAGCACCTTGGTGGTGGGACATTTGACCTCCAACAATTCGACGCCGTCAATGATGCCGTCGGGCGAGACCCCGGCAAGGCAGTCGTCGCGCTCCATGAAGCCGCCGGCGGTGACAAGGGAGCCGGTCTGCGCCTCAAATGCGGCGACGGCGAGGACTTCCATGTCGATGCCGCGCTGCATCGCGCGCGTGGGGGTGAAGTCGCGCTCCGCAGACGCGCCAGTCAGTCGCTCACAGGCCAACTCCCAGAGCAGGTCAGCCCGTTGCGCGGAGGGTCCGCTCTTGGTCTTTGCCAGCATGGCACTGACCCGCGAGGCCGTGAGTCGCCCCACCCGCAGGGGGTGGAGACGGCTCTCGGTGGGTGGGTGGGCCATCACGCGGATGGAGCCTCGGCGGCGGCCGCGGTCGCCTTCAGGTCGGTCCACCACGCGCTGTCGGTCGCCGTGAGATGCTTTCGCAGGGGCAGAGGGGACTTCTTCCAGTGTTCCAGCAACTCTCCGGTGCTGGTCGCCGCCTTGGCGAGCGTCAACAGCCACTCCTCATAGCCGGTGGGGGCCGGAGGCGGGCCGGTGTCCTCTGGGGCCTCGGCGTGCAGCTCGCCCTTGTGCCACAGGTCCAGCGCGGCCCCGAAGCGCATGGCGGCATTGCGGAGCGCGTCACCGATCAGCTCCTTCACGGCATCGCCGCCCTTCTTCCCCCCGGCATGGCCGTAGCCCAGCCTGGTCAGGCCGCAGACGGTGAGCGTGATCCACAAGCCGCCCACCTCGTCAACGTGAGGGAGCCCGTCGGGGGTCAGGGCCAACGGCGCCCAATTCCACGCCGGGTCCGCGTCCAGGAGCCGATCGGTCAGCGCGGCGTGCCCAACGTAGTCGAGCATGACGTTGCCCTTGGGCAGTTGGCTGATCTGGTGGGCGGGGAAGGGCACCCGGAGCAGCGGGAGGCCCGTCGGTGTCTCTGTTTTCGGCTTGGTCATTGTGTCCTTTCGTTAACTGTCACGCCAGGGGCCACGCAGCAATTCCTCTTGTCGCAGCGCGGCACGGTCAATATCCTCGTTCGTCGGCTCGGCCTCCTCGTCCACGGCCTCCTCGTCGGTGCGTCCCAGCAGACCCGAGAAGATCGTCTCGTCCCGCAGCGCCTCAACGAGGACTTCGGTTAAGCGCCGGTTGGTGCCGGCGGCGGTCAGGCGGCGTCGGTACAGCGCGCTGGGGATGCGGACGCGGAGTTGCATCATGGGCGCCTCAAGATCGCGTGAATGGCCGTCAGGGCCGCCGCCGTACCGAGGGCGAGCGCCTCGTCGTGCGAGATGGGTCTGGGCGTGGTGGGTCGTGGAGTGTGGTCTGCCATAGGGTCCTCGGCGGTGGCGGCCCTCAATGCCGCAAGGGGATGGTAATTCCTACTGCGTCGTGGTGTCAACCTTATACTGCTGGAGGAGGCGCTGGAGCTTTTTGAGCGCCATGCCGCGGGGGACGCGCCGCCCGCGGTCGTCGTGGCCGAGCTGCTCCCAGGACTCCACCGTGCGCGCCTTGACCGAGAAGAGCTCGCCGAATGCCTCGCGAGAGAGGTGTAAATGATCCGAGCGGAGCGCCCAGATCGCCGCAGGTGTCGGGGTCATGGTGTCCTTTCCTGTCTGTCGGCCCACTCAAACCAGGCGGTACAGTAGGCGCGCAGTTCGTCGGCATCGGCGTCCGGGTGCGGAGACACGCGCCCCTTCTGCCACACGGTAAAGCCGTGGATGTCCTCCTCGCGCTTACCGCGCAGGAGGATCACGGTGAATTGGGGTAGCTTGACCAGCTCGGCAAGCGTGCGCTGCTGGCCCTCCTTGAGAGGGACGCCCGCGTCCTTCGTCTCAAACACGAGGAAATTCCCATGACGCTCGACCACGGCATCGAAATCCATCGGCATGATCTTGGGGCCGAAGCACCCGCGCAGGAAGTCCCACCCGAAGGTGCCATCGAAGCCCGCGGGGAGGCTCCGCTTAAAGGCTTCGGGATACACGATCATTCGTTCCCCCAGGTGTCCCAGCCCGGCCGTGCCGTCCCACGGGAAAATAATTCTAGTTTC
>CAUYXS010000114.1:0-4624 GCA_963577205.1 Dehalococcoidia bacterium
TCGTCGAGCGCCTGCTCAAGGCTGGCCACCAGGTGGTTGCCTACGATAGGAGCACCGAGGCGCTGGCGCCCTTGCTTGCGCAGGGCGCTGAGGCCGGCGAGAGCCCGGCGGCCATCGCTGCCGACACCGAGGCTGTGTTCGTCTCGCTGCCCACGCCAGCCATCGTCGAGGCCGTCGCCACCGAAGTGGTCGATGCTCTCCCCGCGGGCCACGTCTTCGTCGACATGAGCACGAGCCCGCCGGAGCTGGCGCGGAAAATCGCTGCAGCGTGCGAAGCGAAAAATGCCTTCGGGCTGGACGCGCCGGTCAGCAACGGCGGGGTTTTCGTCACGGTCGGTGGACCACAGGAGGTCTTCGAGTACCTCCTCCCCGCGTTCGAGGCGATGTGCGAACGGGTGCTCTATGTGGGGCCGGCGGGCCAGGGCCAGGTCGCCAAGCTGACGCGGCAGTACGTGTCTTTCACCGGCTTCTTTACGCTGGTCGAGGCGCTGTTGGTCGCGGCGAAGGCCGGCGGGGACGTCCGCGCTGTGGCTGACTTCATTGGCGAGTCGACCGGTTACCGCGGCCCCGGCGGGTCGCTTGCGCGGCTATTCGATGGTGACTTCGGTGACCCGGCGACTTCGAGGGCAAAGCTCGACATTGTCGCCAAGGACTTGGCGCTATCGGTGGCGCTGGCCGACGACCTGGGGGCGCCGTCGGGCACAGGGGCCGTCGCCACCGACGTGCTGCGGCGAGGCCAGGAGCTTGGGTGGGGCGAACTGGAGTACTGGGTGGCGGTGCGGGCCCTAGAGCAGCAGGCCGGAGTTGAGTTGCGACCGGACTAGGCCTGATCGCCAAGCCAGTCTGCCAGCACCGCGTCGGTGTGCTCGCCAAGCTTAGGGGACGGTCCGGCAGGGCCGGTCTCGGCCTCGGAGAAGCGAAAGGGCGTATTGGCGACCCGCCAGGTGCCCAGTTGCGCATGCGGTATCTCGGCGATCATCCGCCGTGAAACCACCTGAGGATCCTCCGCCAACTGTCCGACGTCGGTGACGGGACCGGCTGGTATATGGGCCGCGCTTAGCCGCCGCAGCCACTCCTCCGTGGTCTGTCGTGCGAAGGCTGCGTCCAGTACTTCCTCCAGCGCCGCGCGATTGGCGACGCGTGCGCGGTTGTCGCTGAAGCGAGAATCGTCGGCAAGCGTCGGGTGCTCGATAGCGACGCAGAAGCCGCGCCAGAGCTCCGGGTCATCGGAGAGCAAGGCCACGACGACTTGCCCGTCAGTGGTATCGAACGTCTGGAACGGCGCTGCCGCGGGGTGCCGGGAGCCGATGCGGCCGGGCACCTCCCCCGTCGCGAAGTACCGCCCAAGCGGATTCTCCATCAGCGTCACCTGGCAGTCGAGCATGGCCGTGTCGATGTACTGGCCACGCCCGGTAACGCTGCGCTGGTACAGCGCAGTCGTGATGGACAACGCCGCGAACAGCCCCGCGAGACTATCGCCCAGTGACACGCCCGGCCGGAGCGGGGCACCGCCCAGCTCACCCGTCACGCTCATAAGCCCGCCCATGGCCTGGACGACGGCGTCCAGCGCTGGCATCTGTGCGTACGGGCCTTCCTGACCGAAGCCGGTGATGGACGCGTAGATAAGGCGAGGGTTCTCCCTCGCGAGTTCGGCATAGCCCAAGCCTAGCTGTGCCAGTGTCCCCGGCGCGTAGTTCTCGACAAGCACGTCGGCTTTCGCCGCGAGCTGCTTAAACGCCTCGCGGCCGCCCTTCTCGAAGATGTCCAGTCCCACACTGCGCTTGCCCCGATTGACGCTCACAAAGTAGGAAGTGTCATCACCGATCAGCGGGCCGAGCCTCCGCGCCAGGTCGCCGGTGGGCGGGCGCTCGACCTTGACGACGTCTGCCCCCATGTCGGCTAGCAGCATGGTACAGAACGGGCCGGACAGTATCCGGCTCACGTCGAGCACTTTGACATCACGAAGCGGTCCGTCCATCGAAACCTCGTCGGTCGTGCCGCCGCTGCGTCGCCTGCGGCCGCCGATAGCTTAGTTCTGACCCCGCGCCCAGAGCGCTTCTCACCCACCGGCTGGACCACCTTCCGGGTCCACTGCCAGCACGTATGGCCCATCCGGGCCCGCATAGTACGCGGCAACCTCACGCCCATCGAGGTGGAAGGCCACCCGCCAGCAATCGTCGCCCACGTATTCGACGGCCTCCGTATGCCCGAACTCACCCGCGAGGCGGCTTATGGCATTGCATGCTTGGCGTAGGCTGGGGCCGCGCTCTCGTGCGTGCGTCGCTGCCTTCAGGCATAATTCGACGAACGACGGCCGTAGTGTTGTCATAGGAGGACGATAATGGCAATGAGTGAGACCTCGCTGAAGCAAGCGGTAGACCGATGGGTCAATCATGAGCGACGCACCGTCACCCGCTCGATCTTCGTGGACGAGGACGTCTATCAGGCGGAACAAGAACGTATTTTCGCTCGGGCCTGGCTGTTCCTCGGCCACGAGTCGCAGATAGCCAAGCCCGGCGACTATTTCGTGTCGCGCATGGGCGAGGAGTCGGTCATCCTCACCCGCGATCGCCAGGGCGAGATTCACGCTTTCCTGAACTCCTGCATGCACCGCGGCATGAAGGTGTGCCGGTACGACGAGGGCAACACGCCCGTCTTCACTTGCCCCTACCACGGCTGGTCCTACGGCCTCGATGGCTCATTGGTGGGCGTCCCTTACTTCAAAGAGGCCTACCATTCCGAGTTGAAGAAGAACGAATGGGGTCTTGTCGAAGTGGCCCAGTTGGCCAACTACAAAGGGACGATCTGGGCAACCTGGGACAAGACCGCTCCGAGTTTCAATGAGTTCATGGGCGACATGCTCTTCTACCTCGACGACCTACTGGACGGCCGCGATGGCACGCCGGGCGGGTCGGAGGTATACGGCGGCGTACAGAAATGGATCACTCCGACCAACTGGAAGTCCGCCGCTGAGAACCGAGCGGGCGACGGCTACCACAACGTCAGCCATCGCTCGGTTGACCTCGTCGGCATCGGGCCCAGCGGCGGCAGGGGGCGCAGGGACTCCGAGGTCGGAAGTTCCGTGGCGTTCAACTCGATCATGGAGAACGGGCACACCATCATGGGCTCGCTTCAGCTCGAAGACCTACCTCATACTCCGACCTACCAGCAGAGTAAGATTGCGGCAGAATGGGCCGAGCATAACTACTACGAGCGCCAGAAGAACTACGGTGAACGCGCCCGCGTCCTTAGCAGCGGCGGCAACGCCTTCCCCAACTTTTCTTTCTGGTGCCGCCAGCCCCGCCGTATCTTCGTCCTGCATCCGGGCGGCAACGCGATGAACTCCGAGTTCTGGAGTTGGTTCCTCGTCGACGCGAATGCGCCCAAAGAGGTTAAGGACCTCCTTCGCCACTACTCGCTCCGCTACTCCGGCCCGGCCGGGATGACGGAGCAGGACGACATGGAGAACTGGAACTATGCGACGAAGGCCAGCAAGGGGGCCATCGCATCGAGACAGCCTTACAACTACCAGATGGGCATGAACAACATGGAGACGCATCCCGCGCTCCGTGGCAAAGTGGTCTGGCACATGGGCGAGCAAAACCAGTTCGGTATGTACGCCTACTGGGCTGACCTCATGGCCTCGGACTCCTGGGATGAGGTGATGGCCAGGCGACAGAAGCGCGGCAATCTGCCG
Source organism: Dehalococcoidia bacterium (assembly GCA_963577205.1). GTDB lineage: Bacteria > Chloroflexota > Dehalococcoidia > Lucifugimonadales > Australimonadaceae > CAUYXS01. Next base: position 3,698 of record CAUYXS010000114.1, read on the forward strand.
TAGCGCGGGGGAGAGAAGCATGGCGACGACAGCAGTGACAGAGGCCGTCGAACGGTACGTGCAGTTGCGAGATGTGCGAGCGCGATTCCTCGAGGCCGGACAGGGCACGCCGACCATTTGCATTCACGGCGTCGGCTTCACGGCGGGCGCCGAGAGCTGGCTTCCAGCGATTCGCGCAGGCCTGGCCGACCACCTGCACATCATGGCGCTGGACAACATCGGTTGGGGCGCGGGCGACCGGCCGACCTTCGAGTACTCCATCTCCTATTTCGTCGACTTCATTCGCGAACTCCAGGACGCCCTTGGTTTTGCGAAAACAAACCTCATTGGCCATTCGCTGGGCGGCTGGATCGCGGGCACATTCGCCTATGAGAGCCCCGACCGCGTGCACAGGCTGGTGCTCGACGACTCCGCGGGTATGAACCCGGAGCCGCCGGCATCTGTGGCGAACTTCCAGCCTCCGACCGAAGAGGGGCTGCGGAAGCAAATCGAGGGCACCTTCGAGGATCCCGAGATGCGCCTGCAGCAGTTCGAGGCGCAGTGGCGGAATGCTAACGTGCCCGACGGGGAGGCGGCTTTCCGTCAGATCAACAGGCACCTCAACGACCCGGCGATGCGAAGTCGCTACTTCCTCGGGCGACGCCTAGGGAACATCCGAGTGCCAACGCTCGTTGTTTGGGGAGAACACGGCAACGCGCTGTTCCCGCAGAACGTGGGCCGAGACATCGCGTCCCGCATCTCCGGAGCTAAGCTCGTGGTCGTGCCCGGAGCTGGGCACTTCACACCGCAGCAGAAGCCCGCCGAGTTCGTCGCCGCCGTCAACGCCTTCCTGGACTAACGCGAGCCGAGACACCTATCCCGAGACCCCCTCGGCCTGACGGACTAGCCTGTGGGAGCGCACCGCTGCTGCGGCGCCCACGAACGTGA
>CAUYXS010000115.1:0-4572 GCA_963577205.1 Dehalococcoidia bacterium
CACGAGGAATCATCATTGCCGACACCAAATTTGAGTTCGGGGACATTGATGGTGAACTCACGCTCATTGACGAAGTGCTGACGCCGGACTCGAGCCGGTTCTGGGACGCCGAGGGCTACTCGCCCGGGCGCTCACAGCCGAACTTCGATAAGCAGTTCGTCCGCGACTACCTCCTCTCCACCGGCTGGGACCGGGAGCCACCGGCCCCGGCCTTGCCCGATGAAATCGCGGAGAAAACGCGGGAGCGATACCTGGATGCATACCGCCGGCTGACCGGCGAGCCGCTGGACTGAGGGGAGGAAGGGACGTGACAGACCAGAGGCTTGGACGGCAGATATCGCGTCAGACTCAACTGCGGAATGACCGCAGGCAGCGGGCGGCGGCGAAGCGCGCCCGGCGGAGGCTTATCTACGGAAGCATCGGCGGCGCCTTTGGCCTCATGCTGATTATTGGCCTGTTCATACCGCAGCTCGGCAGCCTCGGCGGAGGCAGAACCCATGGCGTGGCAGAGCCCGTGGCCCCCGAAATCGGTACCGCGGTCGCTATCCAGCCCGGAGGGGTCATCGAGCCGGGTGCGGAGCACATCGCTTACACCACCACGCCGGCCACGTCTGGCCCACGCTACGCCGACCCTGCGCCATGGGGCGTGAGCGACGAGCCGTTGGCGGACGAGGCTGTGCTCACCAACCTGGAGCGCGGGGGCGTCGCGATTAGCTTTAATCTTGCCGAAGAGGCCGATATCATGGCTCTCCAAGGTTTCGCCGTTTCGAAAGAGAACTACCCCGGCTGCTTGGTCGTCGCACCGAGCGAAGTCGTTAGCGCGGGGAGCGTCGTTCTGACCGCATGGGGCTTTACTCATGAGCTTACTGGCGTAGACGCAGTGGGCATGGACGCATTCTTGGCCGTGCACCAGAACCAAGCCCCGCTCTTCTTCGGGGCCGACTGCGGCGCCGGTAAGCCCTAGCCGTGCACTTCACCGCTCAGGTCTACGTAACGCTGAAGCCGACGGTGAACGACCCGCAAGGCACGACCGTCATGCGCGGTCTGCACACGTTGGGTTTCGGCGGCGTGAGAGACGTACGTGTCGGGAAATTCCTGACCATCGAACTTGAGGCTGCCGACGCCGTCGTGGCGGAGCAGGACGCTGCGCAGATGTGCGAGCGACTGCTGGCAAACCCTGTGATCGAGAGCTACCGGGTAGCGGTCACCCCTCATTCCGACGCTTAGGCCATGCGCGCGTAAGCCCACCGGCGGACGCGCCGGGGCGGGCTTTGCGCCGACTCGCTGGGCTTGCGCCAGCGAACCTCAGATCAAGGGACGTGACGCCCCAAAATGAGCACTGTGCGCGCAACTCCGTCGAGTTCGGCGATGTCCGGCAGCCGTCCCCACTGCCGGAATCCGTGGCGACGGAACAGCCCAGCGCTGGGCTTGTTGTGGGCGAAAACGAAGGCTAGAAGCGCCCGCAAACCCAAAGAGGGCGCCTTCGCGACGGCCTCGGCCAAGAGCGCAGACCCGACACCCTGTCGCCGTGACTCCGGTGCAACGTAGGCACTGACCTCCCGCGTGACCTCATAGGCAGGGCGCCCGTAGAACATCCCCATGGATAGCCAGCCCGCGACGATTCCCTCGCGTTGGTAGACCCACAGCGGGTGGCGCGCATCGTGCGCGTGGAACCAGCCACACCGCGAGACAACGGTAACGGGCTCAGTGTCGGCCGTGGCGTTCCGCTCCGGAACGGACGCGTTGTAGATCTCGACGATGGCAGCCAAGTCTTGCTCGGTTGCTAGCCGGATCACCGGGAGTTCGGCTCCGGGCTCGGCTAGGTGTCGGCCGTGGCCCGTCGCTCCCATGGGGCCGTCAGCTGGCGATGGTTCCTTTGGTGCTAGGCACCTGGTCCGCGACGCGCGGGTCGATGGACACGGCGTCCCGTAGGGCACGCGCCAGCGCTTTGAACGCCGCCTCCGCCTTGTGGTGCGGGTTGATGCCTTCGAGGACCTTGGCGTGCAGATTGACCCGCGCTTCCACGGCGAACGACAGTAGAAAATGGCGTACGAGGTCACCCGGTAGGTCGGCCACCAGCGACTCGCTCAGGCCGAGCTCGATGGCGCCGTAGCCGCGGCCGCTGAAGTCGATGGCGACCCTGGCGAGGGCCTCGTCCAGCGGGACGATAGCGTGGCCCATGCGACGGATGCCGGCGCCGGCGCCGATGGCCTCATGGAGCGCCCGCCCCAAGGCGATGGCCGTGTCCTCGACGGTGTGGTGCCAGCCAGTCTGGAGCCAATCGCCCTTGGCGTCGATGTTTAAGTCCACGAGGCCGTGGCGAGCGATTTGCGACAGTAAGTGGTCCAGCATTCCGTTGCCGGTGCTGACGTTGGCCTTTCCGAAACCATCAAGATTGATGGAGACCGTGATCTTGGTCTCCGCCGTCTCGCGGGTGTGGGTGCCGATGCGGTCAGTCATTGCCAGCCCTGTCCCTTCCCTCGAGTCTCAGTCAGTCTCGCAGCGCCACAGTGAAGGCCTCGATGAAGCGGTCCGTCTCTTCTGGCCGGCCCACGCTGATACGGAGGAAGTCGGCGAGCCTGCCTCCTCGGAAGTATCTCACGAAGACTCCCTGGCGAGCCAGAGAGTCGTAGACGGCCGCGCCGCGACCTTCGCCTACCTGGCAAAGGATGAAGTTGGCGTCTGACGGCCAGAGCGTCACGCCATCCATTGCGCTCATGAAGCCGGCCATGCGAGAGCGCTCGTCGATGAGCCAGCCCGCGCGCTCGTGCAACGTGTCGGCGTCGGCTAGCGAGGCCAGCAGCGCCGCCTCAGCCGCTTGGCTGACGTTGTACGGGGGCTTGGCCCGCAAGAGCAGGTCCGCTAGCTCGGGCGCCATGAGCCCGTAGCCGACGCGCAGGCCCGCGAGCCCGGCCCATTTGCTCATGGTGCGCAGGACAGCCAAGTTCGGGTGCACCGGCACGAGTTCGGCCGCCGTGGCGCCGCCGAACTCGTGATACGCCTCGTCGACGATGACTAGGCAGCCCGCTGCAAGCAGGCGCTCGACGTCCGCGAGCGGCGTGGCGTTGCCTGTCGGGTTGTTAGGCGACGCGATGACCAGCACCTTGGCTCCCTCCGACTTCGCCGTGCTGAGGACGCGCTCGACGTCCACCCCGAAGCTACTCTCTCGCTCGACCGCCACAGTCCGTCCCCCGCACACGTGGGCGACGAACGAGTACATGCCAAATGTTGGCACGCTGTCGATGATGGCGTCGCCCGGGCCGAGCACGGCCCGGAACAGCAGGTCGATGACCTCGTCGCTGCCGTTGCCGACGACGATGTGCGACGGGTCGAGGCCAACATGCGCGCCCACCGCCTCGCGCATCGCCGTCTGGCGAGGGTCCGGGTAGATGTGGGCGCGGCCGAGGTGAGCAAGCGCTTCCGCCACCTTCGGTGACGGCCCGTAAGGGTTTTCGTTGGCGTTGAGCTTGACGACCGCCGACTCGGGAATGCCAGCCCTTGCGGCGAGCACCTCCGGCGGATCGACGGCCTCGTAGGGGGCCAGGTCGAGCAGATGTGGCCGAACGAGTGACAGTGCGCTACGCCGGGGATCCTTCATGACGAGGCCCTATCGCCCGAGGCGCCGCCGCCTTCCAGCCGGCGTTCGATGGCGCGGGCGTGCGCCGTCAGGCCCTCGGCCCGCGCGATAGTCGCAGCGGTAGGGCCGAGCTGCCGTAAGTGCGCTTCGCTCAAGTCCACCACCGGCATGCGGCGCAGGAAGTGGTGGACGCCCAGGTAGGAGCCGTGGCGCGCCGTTCCCGCCGTTGGCATGGTGTGGCTGGGCCCGGCGACGTAGTCGCCGATGACCTCAGGCGAGCGCTCCCCAACGAAGATGCCGCCGGCGTGCCGGATGTCCGGGACGTGGCGCTCCGCACCCTCGACCAGAAGGCAGACGTGCTCGGGCGCGAAAAGGTTGGCCAGTTCGATGGCCTCCGCTACATTTGCGACGACCACGGCCACGCCGTGCTCTACTGCTTCGGATGCGATGGCGGCGCGCTCTAGGACGGGCAGCTGTCGGCCGATCTCTGCTACGACATGCTCGGCGGTCGTAATATCCGTGGCAACGAGAACCGGCATGGCCAGCGGGTCGTGTTCGGCCTGCGCGAGCAGGTCGGCGGCCGCGAGGGCCGGGTCCGTGCTTGCGTCAGCGATGACCAGCGTTTCGGTTGGCCCGTAGAGCCCGTCGATGTCGACCGCGCCGTAGACCTCGCGCTTGGCGGCCGTGACCCAGGCCCCTCCGGCCCCGCAAACCTTGTCAACGCGCGGGACCGACTCGGTCCCGTAGGCCATGGCCGCGATGGCCTGCGCTCCGCCTATCTGGAGAAGCAGGTCGACGCCCGCGAGCTCGGCTGCGGCCATCACCGTCGCGTCTGGTGAAGGCGTACACACGACAACTTCGTCGACTCCCGCTACCTTGGCAGGGATGACGTCCATGAGAACAGCTGATGGATACGTCGCCGTGCCGCCAGGGACGTATATGCCGACGCGCGCCAGAGGCACGATGCGCTCGCCATACCCTTCGTCGGCCGCGTG
>CAUYXS010000116.1:0-4410 GCA_963577205.1 Dehalococcoidia bacterium
CGATCTCCCCGAAGACGTCCAGCTGGCGATGAAAGGCAGCCTCGTTCCCGATGCGGACCGGCGGACTGCTCCGGTAGCCCTCCAGGTGGTCCAGCGTCACCTCTTCGAGAGTGCTGTCCTCGGCGATGCCGTAGAGGACCTGCATGTGCTCGATGCCCAGCGTGCACTGGCTGACAAGCCATTCGACGAATGCTTCGCCCACGTGGGGGTCACCCAGGCGGAACAGCACGCTGGCAGTCCACGAGGCATCGCGCAGCCAGCAGTAGCGGTAGTCCCAGTTGCGCTCGCCGCCGACGAACTCGGGCAGCGACGTGGTCGGGGCGGCGACAATTGCCCCGGTCGGCGCGTAGGTGAGCAAATGCAAAACCAGGAAAGATCGCGTCACCCAGTCGGCCCAGGCACCAGCGTATTCGAGCTTGGCAACGGTGGCCTCCCACACGCGGATGGTCCGCTCGAGTTGTGCATCGACATCCATGGCTCCGATGCTAGGGGTCCGGTCGCGGCCGTAGGCGGCACAGAACGCGACGCGTACATCGGGCTCGATAACGAAACGGGTGTACCCCTGGGTGCCGCCGTCGGGGGCAGGGACAATCGCCAGAGGAACCGCAGCGACGAGCGCCATCGCATGCCCGTCGCTGCGGGCGACGATCCCCGCGCGATCGACCGAGAGGACTGTGCTCCCCCTAGCGTAGTCGAACCGCGGCTGGAACACCGCCTCCATCTCCACCCGGCCGCTCACGCCGTGGATGACGCGGTGAATCTCATGAGGCGCACCATCGTCGGACGGTCGCGCTGTGGGCATGAAGTCCAAGACCTGGACAGCGCCGGAGCCCGTCTCGAAGGTCGTTTCGAGGACATTGGTATTCGGCAAGTACCGGTGCGAGGAGCTGTGTTGGCCCACGGGCGCAATGGAGAAGCGCCCGCCTTTGCTGTCGTCGAGGATCGCGGCGAATACGCTGGGCGAGTCGAATCGCGGAAAGCATGCCCAGTCGATCGACCCGCCGCGGCTGATGAGCGCACACGAATTCATGTCACCGACGATGCCGTAATCGTGGATGCGTTGGTACGCCACGTTTGTCCTGGGCCCTGCCGAAGGGCCGAAAGGAATTGGGAGCAAGCACAACCCTGCGAACCTCAGGGTAGCGCGAGAGGCGGGCAGCCGCCAGCGCAAAGGCAAAGGTGCACCCCGGTTCGCAGCGCACCGGCACCAGACCAGGGCTTGCCGCGCGCGGGCAGGGCTAGTTCAGTTGGACGGGGCGGAGGTAGGGGCGTCCGTTGCGGCGCTCTAGGTAACCAGCGCGCTCGCCGATGCCATGGCTGAAGACTAACAGCCAACCCTCGCTCAGCGCCTCGCTGAGGATCTGCCGTTTCGCCTCGAGGGTCTCCTCGGGCCGGCGGTCGCTGGCCGAGATGCAGCCGAGCTGCAAGTGGAACGGAGTGGGCACGAGGTCACCGAGGAAGGCGACCCGCTCGCCGCCATGGCTCACGATCACGATCTGGTGACCGTTTGTCGGTCCGCCGGTCTGGCGAACGGAAATACCAGGAGCGATCGTGCTCTCCGCGTCCAGCAGTTCCAGCTGTCCCTTCTCGAAGAGCGGAAGGTAGTCGTCGGGGACGTAGCCTTCGGCATCGCGCTCATTGGGGCTCATGGCCTCCTCGAGAGCGCTGCGTTGCACGAAGTAGCGAGCCTTCGGGAACGTGGGGGCGAGCCCCCCACTGCGCTCGACCTTGGTGCAGTTTCCGGTGTGTTCGAAGTGCAGGCTGGTCAGCACCACTCCGTGGATGTCCGGAGGTAGGCAGCCGAGTTTGCGGAGGGACGGGAGAAGCTGGCTGGTGGTTACGCCGTAGACGTCCCGCAGGTCAGGCGACATCTTCGGACCGGCCCCCGTGTCGATCAGGTAGTTGTGGTCGCCCACGCTGACGAGCATGCAGTTCAGCCCGATCTTGACGCGATTCCGCCGGTCCGCCGGCGCCCAATCCTGCCATAACCCCTTCGGCACTTGGCCAAAAACCACCCCGCCATCCATTTTCATCGTCCCGTCGGACACTAAGTGTAGAGCGGTCCTCCCAGCCACGTCAGATCACCTTGCTCCGAGTAATAGATCCACCCCAGAACCGAAAGGAGAGCCCTCCTAAGCAGAAAGGCAAAGAAACCCTGGCCCTAACCTGAACGCAGGTGTGCCACTCGACCATAGGCGGCGTTTCGAGCGGCTGTCAAATAGAACCAACGGGCTGCTCGCGAGGGGGTAGTAGCGGCTTTTCGAGGCCACGATGAGACGCGTAGCGGCGAGTACCGCGGGCGATGCCTCGCAATGGAAGGCCAGAGCCATAATGAAAATTCAAAGGATCGACCACACCGCCTTGCGCTAGCCGGACATCGAGTGCTCAGCGGGCGGGCGCGCGCGCGGTGGATCCCTATTGCCGGTTACTGGGCCTGGGAGAAGCACGAGCCGAACAGTAACGAGCTGGCGAGACCTTCTTTCCGCCCGAGCACAGGCTGACACACTGAGCGATACCGTTTCGACGGAGGAAAAGCCTGACTCTTCGGCCCGTCAACGCCTCGACCACTTTTGCCTGACGCTGCAGCCGACAGACCTGGATGCCGTGGCCGCGGCACCCGCAGCCGAGGGAGTCACAGTGACAAACCGTGGGCGGTGATCTGGAGCGCTCGGTCGGGCTCAGCCCATCTACTTCAACGGACCGGAGGGCGCGCAAGCCGAACTTTAAGCCTACCCGGAGGCCGTGAGGTGCCCGCCCGGGAAGTCAGCGAATTAAGGATAACTGACAGTACCCTCAGGGGCAGGCGTAACCTGCTGGCGCCAGTGAACGACACGCGGGTCCTCGACCGTCTCGGCGAGCGAGGCGCCCGGAGGTACCATGGGGTAGACATTCTCTTCCTGCGCTACGCGGACGTCGAGAAGGAAGGGCCCGCTGTGCGCCAGCGCCTGTGCGAGGGCCTCGGCGACGTCCTCTTGGCGAGTCACGCAGCGCGCCGGAATGCCGAAGGCGCCGCAGAGTTTGACGTAGTCGATGCTGAACACGTCCACGGCCTTGTAGTGGTGCTCGTAGAATGCCTCCTGCCACTGCCGCACCATGCCCAGGTACCCGTTGTTGACGATGACGAACTTGATGGGCAGGCGCTCATGCGCGATCGTCGCCAGCTCCTGAAGGGTCATCTGGAACCCGCCGTCTCCCGCCACACTCCAGACGGTGGCGTCCGGCCGGCCGACCTGCGCACCGATGGCGGCGGGCACCTCGAAGCCCATGACGCCAAGGCCGCCTGAGGTCACGAAACTGCGCGGCGCATTGAGGTGCAGGAACTGGGCGGCCCACATTTGGTGCTGGCCCACCCCCGTGACGACGATGGGGTCGTCGGATTGCGGCAGCAGCTCGTTCAACTCCGCGAGCAGCAGCTGGGGTGTAGTGACGTCGCTGTCCGGCACTTCCGTGCTAGGGTGCAGCCGCCGGAGCCCGGCGAGTCGATCGAGCCAGGGCTCGCATTGGCCGCGCTGGACGAGCGGCAACAGCAGCTCGAGAACGTCGCGGGCGTCCGCGACGATACCCATGTGCGCGGGCACATTCTTTTGTATGTGCTCAGGTTCAATGTCCACCTTGACGATCTTGGCATTAGGGGCGAATGACCCCGGCCGACCGATGACGCGGTCGTCGAACCGGACGCCGAAACTGATGATGAAGTCGGCCTCGCACGTCGCGATGTTGGACCAGTACATGCCGTGCATCCCCAGCATGCCGAGCGAGAGTTCATGGTCCTGAGGGAAGGCGCCGGTACCATGCAGCGTATTGATGACCGGCACGCGCGCCTTCTCCGCTAGCGCCTTCAGGTCGGCCGCGCCACCAGACACATGGACGCCGTTCCCCGCGATGATCAACGGGCGCTGCGCTTCGTTCAGCAGCCGGGCCACCTCGGCCAGCGCGGCACGATCCACGACTGCGGGTGGTGCGGGAATTGCGCGAGCCACCGCCGCCGGGTCAAATTCGAAGAGTTCGGCCTGGACATCCTTGGGCAAGTCGACGAGGACGGGACCTGGTCGGCCTTCGCGTGCGACCCGGAACGCATCGTGCAGCGTTTCCGCAATGTCCGCCGGGTCCATGACCAAGTAAGTCTTCTTCACCAAGGGCGCGGCCATTTCGGTCGTGGCACATTCCTGGAAGGCCTCGGTTCCGATGAAATTGCGAGCCACCTGTCCGGTGATGGCGACCACCGGCGCGGAGTCCATCTTGGCGGCAGCGAGGCCAGTGATCAGATTAGTGGCGCCGGGCCCTGACGTCGCCACGCAAACACCGACCCGGCCAGTGACGCGCGCGTAGGCCTCGGCCGCATGCGCGGCGGCTTGCTCGTGGCGCATCAGCACATGACGGATCTGCGGGTAGTGCCACAACGAGATCGGA
>CAUYXS010000117.1:0-4380 GCA_963577205.1 Dehalococcoidia bacterium
TCTTCTCGCCCGTGTGCTTCTAGCGTCGACACCTATCGTCAACGCCATCGACGGCCTACCCGCCTAGTAGGTGACCCTCTGCGGTAGTCTCGTGTTGATCGCCGTCAATACTAACCATGCTCTTTCTGTTCGGCGCGGCCGGCCATCATTTCGTCAAGGCTCCGCATGGCGTCTCGCTTCCCTTCGCCGCACAGAAACGAGTACAAGTTGCTCGTGGGGCGTGAATACTTGTGGCCGAGAAGCTTTTGCATCCCCACAATGGAGGTTCGCTAGGCTTCGTCCTCCCAACGCTCTACGCCACCGGTCTGCCGCAGGCTGGTCAGGTCCAACCCGCGCCCGCGCAGCAGTTCGCCGTGGGCCGTCAACGCTCGCTTGCTCGCCCATCGCTCCAGCAGCACGAACCGGTCCGGGTCCTTGATGTCTTGGAACATGTCGAATCCAAGGCAGCCGGGCTCCTGCCGGACGAACGGGCACAGCTCAGTGTAGGTGGCCACCACCTGGTCACGCTTGCCGGGTAACGCCTCCCAAGAGGTGATCAATCGCAGGGGCACCCCACCCTCTTTTCTAGAGCCTCAGCGAAGTCAAAGATGGGTCACGCTTCTCACTGGGGTATTGGGAAAGTTGGTGGATCTGCCAGGAAGCAGTCTAGTAGGAGGAATAGAGGGGCTTGCGCCCAATCGGCGGCCTCGCGGCGCCACCATTTCGCTATGGGCAACGCCCTCTCCTCGCGTCCTACCTCGCCTTGGCGATGACCTCCTCGCCGAAGCGCACGATGTGCTCGCGAATGCCGTCCTCCTCGAACCGTAACTGGAAGGTGTCGATGCCCTCGTCCCGGTAGGACTCGAACTGCTCCAGCATGGCAGCGGGCTCGCCAACGACATTCATGCCAGCGATGCCGGTGCCCGCCCGCCCGGAGTAAGCCTGCGTGGATGCTTCGCCGGCGAAGGACGCGCCGCCGTTCAGCGCACGGCGCACCGTCTTGGGGTCGCGCCCCTCCTTCTCCGCGCCATCCTCCAGCAGCCCCACGAGCTCCCGCAGCTGGTCCAGGGACGTGGGCCAGCCTTGGTTCTTCAGCCAGCCGTCGGCCACCGCTCCGGTGTAGCGCATCATGCGCGGGCCCAGTGCGCCGATCCAGATGGGGATGGGCCCCGCAGGCTTGATACCGATGGTGGCATCGTCCGTCTGGTTGACTCTGCCGTTGTAGGAGAACTTCTCATTGGCCCAGAGTCCGCGCAATATCTCGACCGCATCGCGCAGGTCCTGGAAACGCTCGCCGGCCGAGCCGAAAACGATGCCAATGGCCTGATAGTGCAAGGCCTGCCCGCCCGCGCCCAGCATCAGCTCGACGCGCCCCCCGCCGGTCATCAGATCCAGCGTCGCCGCCATCTTGGCAGTGAGCGCGACGTTCCGGAATGGGATGTTCAGCGTGTTGTGGGCGATGACCACTTTCTCGGTTTGCACCGCCACCCCAGTGCTCAGGGTCCAGCCCTCTAGCGACGGGTCCGGCGGCCGGTCCGAAAAGGTCAGGCGGCTGAATCCGACGCGCTCAGCCAGCTGGCCCAGCTCCAATGCGTCGGCGTAGGGACGCGTGCCCACGGTCAACCCAAACGTCAGCGGGAAGGCGGTACGGGCCATTGGTGTCTCCGGGCGGAGGCTCCGGACCTACGGGGTCCGGGCAATCACTCTTTTATCGCGCTGCGGCGTCCTGGGCAAGTCCTACTGGGCCGGTGGCCGCGACGCAAAGATCACAGCTGCAGCCGCCAGCCAGACCACGATGGTCAGAGAGAACGCCAGCGTGTAATCGCCACGTGCATCGTGCAACGAAGAGACCAGCAAGGGTGCAACGGCGCCAGCCATGGTGTTGAAGGGCATGATGGCGGTGGATACGGAGCCCAGGTGCCCCCGGCCGAAGTAGGAGGCGACCAAGAGCGGCTGCAGGATGAAGAAGCCGCCCATGGTCATGCCCGCGATCACCATGTATGCCATGACCATCGTCGGGTTGACCGCGTAGATGAGTATCACGATGCTGGCGGCCGTGAGCGTCATCTGCACCATGAGCAGATTCCGTATGGCGAAGCGCTCTGCCAATAGGCCCCACACCCCTCGGGTAGCTCCGGAGAAAAGGCCATACACTGCGACACCAGTCACGGCGAGTGAGTCACTGAACCCAATCTCTTGGATATACGGGACCCAGTTGGGTTGGAAGCCTTGGAACCCCGTGCTGGCCAACATGATGGCCGCCACCACGACCCAGAACACGGGCATGCGCAGGGCCTGGTGGCGGGTGACGCTGTGCTCGACAGGGCGGCGCACACCCTCGTCGGCCGTTGGCTCATCGAGGGCCGCCGCGCCATCCGGCAGCAAGCCCATGTCCTCAGGGCGCGTTCGTACCAGCAACATGAAGGGCAATTGGACGACGATGCAGATGATGCCCAGCGCCACCCACGCCTCGCGCCACCCCATTGAGTTGATGAAGAGCAAGGCCAAAGCCGGGAATGCCATGGGCCCCAGGCCCGTCCCCATGGAGGCGATACCCATGGCACGTCCTCGCTTGCGAATGAACCACTTTGGCAGCACCGCGTTGGCGATGATGAAACCGGACCCGGTGAACGCAGCCGCCCCGATCACGCCGAAGAAGAAGTAAAACTGATAGCGGACGTCGATAGCGTCCAACACGCCGATCTTGCCTATCAGACCCGAACCCATGAGCGAGATGCCCATGAGCACCACGCCAACGGAACCCAACACTCGCGCGCCGCCTCGCTTATCCAGCCACGGCCCCGTGATGGGTGCGATGAACGCAGCCACCATCGCGCGAATTGAGAATGCCCAGAAGAAGTCGGTCAGACTCCAGCCCAACGCCTCGCGCATAGGCAATACCAGGACGCTGGGCGCCCAGATAGCGAGGCCGGCCGTGAAGCCCCCTGTGATGAAGGACACGACCATGATGGTCCAACCGTAGTAGTAACGGGGGCGCCGCGGGGGGAGCACGACGCTATCCTAGCAGGCACGTCCGAGCCGGTCGTAACTCGCAGTCCAGTTGGGGGCTTCCGCCCAATTGGCGAGCGCGCCACCACATCGTAGCCGTAACAGGCAGATCAGCCTGTCGTTGACCGTTCCCAGGGTCTGCCTCTCGAGGTGTTGGGGCCGGGGCGCGGCTCGCACGTTCGCTTGGCGGTTGGCATGTCGTCCTTCATATGGGCATACCGGTTGCGGTCGAGATGTGGTTGTCTTCCTAACCTAGATCGCGGGTTTGAAGAGCACCTTCAGCGCCGCGTCGCCACCCGCGGCAAGCGTCGCGAAGCGCTCTCCGATACCGTCGTAACCGACCTCGCCGCCGACGTAGCCCTCCAGGTCGCGTGGTGCTTGCGCCACCCAGCGGGCGGTGCTGGAGAACTCCTCCTCCGAATAACAGAACGACCCCGCGATCTGCCGCTCAGGGACGGACAGGGCGTAGGAGTTGAACTCCAACAGCGGCTCGTGCATGCCCAGTAGTACCAGCGTGCCCTCGGGCGCGACGACGCTCAGCGAGTCGGGAAGCGTCCTGCGGCTGCCGACTGCATCGATGACATGGCCGGAGCCCAGCGGGCCGGTTACCTCGCGGACGCGCTCGCTCAGGCTCTCATTCACCGGGTCGATAGTGACGGCGTCGTAGCCCGCGGCGATGGCGCGACGCCCTTCATGCGGCTCCGAGACAATGACCGGCCCAGCACCCACGCGCCGCGCCGCCAGCAGCACCGCGATGCCGATGGGCCCGGCGCCGATGATCACCAGCTGCATGCCCGGCCCCACACCTGAGCGCCCAACGGCGTGAAAGCCTACGGACAACGGCTCGACCAGCGCGCCCCAGTCGGCGCTCACGCCGTCGCCCAGCGGGTTGGCGTTGCGCACCGGCAGCACCACGTAGTCGGCGTAGCTTCCGATGATGTCGGGCGTGACGCCCATGAGGCGCCGTTTGACGCACTGCTGGTTGTGGCCCGCCAGGCAGTAGACACATTCCCAACAGGCGATGACGGGGTTTAGGGCGTACTCAGCCGTCTCGTACCAGCCCTCGGGCGGGTCGGTGTCTGGCCCGAAGTCAACCAGGCGCCCGGAGAACTCATGGCCCATGACCATACCCAGCGCGCGGCGCCCCGTCTCCCCTGTGTAGCCGTGCACGTCCGAGCCGCAGATGCCCGTAGCGGTGACCTGAACCAGGGCCTCGCCGGGTCCAGGGACCGGCCGTTCGCGCTCCTCGATACTGAGCCGGTGGGGTGCTTTGTAGACGACGGCGCGCATGCGGCCTCCTGGCTGGACCACTTGATGGAATCGAGAGCGGCGCGATTATACTCGGCACTCGCAGGAGGAACCCCGTGGATAAACTGGTGAAGTTGACGGCCC
>CAUYXS010000118.1:0-4366 GCA_963577205.1 Dehalococcoidia bacterium
GAGTGAAGAGGATGTGCTCCAGCGGGTCTACGCGCTAAAGAAGCGCAATGTGGTGCGTCAGATTAGCGCCATATTCGACACGCGCAAGCTGGGCTACAAGACGACGCTTGTCGCCTTCCGATACCCGCCCGGTGCGCTAGACAAGGCCGCGCGCGTCATCAATCGCCACCCCGGTGTAAGCCACAACTATGCCCGCAACGGCCACTTCAACCTCTGGTTCACCCTCGCGGTGCCGCCGCACCACGACCTCGGCGAAACCATCGACCACATGGCGAAGGCGACCGGCGCCGAGGCCGCGCGCGTCATGCCCACCCTGCGCTTCTTCAAAATCGGGGTGAACTTCGACATGGTCAAAGAGAAGGGCGCCGCCTACGACTACTACTCTCCTGACGGCTTCGGCGGAGGCGCATCCACGGGGGGCATCGTTGGCGACGATTGGAATCGCGCGCAGGACGTGACGCCCTTCGAGGTTGAGGTGATCCGGGAGCTCCAAGAGGACTTACCACTGGAGTTTCACCCCTTTGAAGGTATCGCCACCCGCCTGGGCGTAAGCGTCCCGGAGTTGTTCGCCGTGATGACGGGGCTTCAGGAGCGTGGGCTGATGCGTCGCTACAGTGCGGTGCTCTACCACCGGCGTGCGGGCTTTCGCTCCAACGCCATGGCCGTTTGGGCGGTGCCCGAGGACCGAGCGGTTGAGGTTGGCATGGCCATGGCTCAAAGCCCATGGGTGACTCATTGCTATCAACGGCCGACCTTCCCCGACTGGCGCTTCACCCATTTCACCATGATCCACGCCACCACGCAGGACCAGTGCGAGGACGTGGCGCGAGAGATTTCCGAAGCCACCGGCATCACCGACTTTCAGCTCCTCTACAGCACACGGGAGTACAAGAAGACGCGCGTGCGCTACTTCGTGGAGCACGAGTACGACGCCGCACTCCAGGAGGTCAGCTCCTGAGCCGCTACTACCCAGCGTACTTAGACCTGGCCGGTCGGTTGTGCGTGGTCATCGGCGCAGGCCCTATCGCGGAGCGCAAGGTGCAGCAGTTGGTCGCCGCGGGTGCCGACGTCATCGTTATTAGCCCCGAGGCCACCGAAGGCATCCGGCGCGCCGCCGACAACGGGCACGCACGGCTGCTGGAGCGGCGCTACGCGCCCGGCGACCTCGCGCAGGCCTTCGTCGCGTTCGTCGCGACCGACGACGAGACGGTCAGCCGGCAGGTCCGCGAGGAGGCGACACGAGAGCGCGTGCTCCTCAACGTCGCTGACGTGACGGGTCTGTGTGATTTCATCGCCCCGGCCGTCGTTGAGCGCGGCTCGGTAACCGTCGCCATCTCCACGAACGGCACGAGCCCAGCGCTGGCCCGCAAGCTGCGGGAAGCGCTGGAACGCTGGCCCGGGCTGGCGTGGGCCGATGCGGCACCGGTGCTCGCCGAGGTTCGCGCCACGCTGAAGCAGGAGGGCGCGCAGCCACAGGCCGACGCTTGGCAGGAGGCCATGGACGCTGAAGTGCTGGCGTTGGTGCATGCCGGCAAGCACGCTGAAGCGAAAGGCCGTCTGCTCCATGTGCTACGCGCCGCCTCACCCCAGCGGGTCGGCGGCTAATGCGAATCGTAGTCACCGGGCTCAACCACCGGAGCGCGTCGCTAGCCACGCGTGAGGCCATGAGCATCAGCCGGGAGCAACTGCCCAGCGCTCTAGTGCGGCTGCACGCGCAGGTCCACCGGGGAGTGATCCTAGCCACCTGCAACCGGACGGAGATTTACACCACCACCGCCGACCACAGTGACGCAGTCCGCGCCTTCATCGACGACCAATTCAGGGTGGATTCGCGCGAGCTGGAGTCCTCGCTGTACACCTTGGAGCACGACCATGCCGTCGAGCACTTGTACCGGGTCGCGGCCAGCCTAGACTCGCTCATCATCGGAGAGTCCGAGATCCTCGGCCAGGTGCGCGACGCCTTCTCGGTTGCGAGCCGCCAAGGGGTCGCCGGCGGCGTGATCGCCCACGTCTTCCATAATGCCTTGCGCGTCGGGAAGCGTGCGCGAGCAGAGACCGGCATCGGGCGCAACGCTCTGTCGGTCAGCCGGGCCGCTGTGGAACTGGTCCGCCGGCTCACTTCGGACTTGGAGTCACGAACCGCGGTCATCGTCGGAGTCGGCGAAGCCAGCGCCCTCGCAGGCCAAGCCCTTCGCGACGCAGGCGTGTCGTCCCTAGTCGTTGCCAACCGCACGCCGTCGCATGGCGAGGAGCTGGCAACGGATCTCGGCGCTGTGGTCGCGCCGCTAGACGACCTGAGTGCGCTGATCGGCGATGCCGACGTCGTCGTGACCTCCACCGGGGCGTCTGACTTCGTGCTGAGCGCGGATGTCGTGCAGCGCAGTATGAGCGGCCGCGCCGGCCGCCCGCTCGTCGTCATGGACCTAGCCATGCCCCGTGACGTCGAGCCTGCGGCAGCGGACATCCCCGGCGTACACCTCTACTCGATGTACGACCTGGAGCTGATCGCGGAAGCGAACCACAAGGAGCGCGAGGTCGAGGCGGTGAAGGCCGAGACCATCGTCGCCGATGAGGTGGCGAAGTTCCGCACCTGGTGGAAGGCCCAGGAGGTCACACCCACCATCGCCGGCATCCGCGACCACGCCGAGTCGATACGACTGGCGGAGGTCGCGCGCACACTCAAGCGCCTGAACGGTGCGGGACCCGAGGCTGCGGACGCCGTCGACGCACTCAGCAAGGCACTGGTCAAAAAGCTGCTGCACGGCCCAACCCGCACGCTCCACGACCGCAACGACCAGGCTCTCACCGAAGCCGCTCGCGCGCTCTTCGGCCTGGCCGAAGAGTAGGCGTCGAAGCCGTCGTGGCTCCTCCCATCCGAATCGGCACTCGCGGCAGCCGCCTAGCCCTGGCACAGACGCAACTCGTCGTCGATGCGCTACGAGCCACGGCGCCTGGCCGCGAGGTCACGACCGTCGAGGTCCGCAGTGAAGGCGACCAGCAGCCGGACGTACCTCTCCAGGAGCTGGGTATCGGTGTCTTCACTGGTGCCCTTGAGCGCGCGCTGCTGGACGGGCGTATCGACATGGCGGTGCACAGCCTCAAAGACCTACCCACGCAGCCATCGCCAGGGCTCATCGTGCTGTCGGTCCTCGAGCGAGCCGACCCACGGGACGTGCTGATCAACCGCTGGGGCCATGGCCTACTCGACCTCCCTGCCGGCGCCCGCATCGGCACCAGCAGCCCGCGCCGGGAGGCACAGCTGCGGCATGGGCGCTCAGACCTCGACTACCTCCCCATCCGCGGCAACGTCGAAACGCGCATCGCCAAGGCAGACGGCGACGACTACGACGGTGTGGTGATCGCGGCCGCGGGCGTCGAGCGGCTCGGGCTACGCGACCGCATCGCCGAGTACATTTCCTCCCGTGTGCTGACGCCCGCCCCCGGCCAGGGCGCACTCGCGCTGGAGATGCGCGCCGGTGACGAAGACTTGGCCTCCTTGGCCATAGCCGTCCGCCACGACGCCACCGCCGCTGCCGTGACGTCAGAGCGCTGGGTGTTGCGCGCAGCGGGCGCCGGTTGCCTACTGCCGATCGGCGCGCTAGCCGAAGTCGACGGCGAGGTGCTGACATTGTTTGCCACCGTGACGGCACCAGACGGCTCGCAAAGCTACCGTGTCGAAGTGGCAGGCCCCGCCGCTGACCCGGACGTCGCGGGCCGCGCGGCCTACGCGGCACTCGTCGAGCAGGGGGCCGGGGCGCTTCTGAGCCCGGAGACGACGCCGTGAGCAGCAATCGTCTACAGCGGCCGCCCATGGTTCCCTTCGACGACCATCAGGCCGGGCTCGCTCACCACGAGCATACCTCCAGAACCCACTTCCCTCCGCTCACTCTTCGACAGGGTCAGGGTCCAAAGGTGCTCGATGCCTAGTCCTGGCAGGGTCATCCTTGTCGGGGCGGGGCCGGGTGATCCCGGCCTCATCACCCTCAAAGGGCGCGACGCCCTCGCGGCGGCCGACGTCGTCGTGTACGACCGCCTGTCCAATCCCGCGCTGCTGGAGCATGCTAAGGCCGGTGCTCAGTTCGTCTACATGGGCAAAGAGCCAGAGACACCTGGTGACTACCAGGAGGTAATCAATCAAGCGCTGGTGGATGCCGCGATCGCGGGCAAGATCGTGGTGCGTCTGAAGGGAGGTGACCCTTTCGTGTTCGGACGCGGCGGCGAGGAGATGCTAGCGCTCCGCTCGGCCGGAGTGGCCTGCGAGGTCATCCCCGGCATCACTTCGGCCGTGGCAGCGCCCGCTTACGCCGGCGTCCCTGTCAGCCACCGGGGGGCCGCCACGTCCTTCACCGTCGTCAGCGGCAGCGAG